>JBAXTB010000579.1:0-2714 GCA_037130425.1 Bacteroidota bacterium | reverse complement strand
CCAACCCAGCCTTCAAAGCCTCCAAATACCCCTCCCCATATTTCAACAAAAACGGGATAAAATTATCGCTGCGTTCCTGCAAACCGCCGCCGGGATACAGTTTTTCCTTCAACGCCCGGACCTGATTGATGACCACTTCATGCTTCTGTTTTTCAGCGCGCATCAAACGACCTTGCCATTGTTCCAGTCCTGACACCGCTTTTACCGCTTCGGCGCGTACTGCTTTGTCGAGCGTGGGATCAACAGCGGCGGCTTTTTGGGCTAAGCGTTCGTAAAGGGCGTTCAGGTCGTTGATTTCATCGGCCAAACTCACTTCACCGGACGCGTTTTTTTCAATAAATGCACGCACCAGCGTATCCGGATCTTCAAAAAACTCGGACGCGCTGAAACCAAATTTTTGCAGTTTTTTCTGCGCGTCTTTGTCTAACCAAAGCAAGGAATTGCGCCGAATCAGTACCGGATAATGTATGCCGAAATGCGCGAATTGCGCCTTGCGTTCCAGCCAGTAAGCCAATTCGCCGCCGCCGCCCACGTAGGCTAAGTTGGGCAGGATGAGTTCCTGAAACAGGGGGCGCAACACCACATTGGGCGAAAAACGCTCCGGGTACTGTTCCAGTTCGGCCAATATAGCAGCCTGATCGAATACAATGTTGGTATTCAATACTTTGTAAACGCCGTTCTCGTACACGATGCGGTCGCGCGCACCCGGACGCAGGTAAAACAGGTTGATTTCGCGGGGCGCAGCTTGTATTTTGAAACCCGCTTCCTGCAAAGCTGCTGCACTTTCCGACACCAATTTGAACGAAACCTGTTCCAATAACTCGGCTTTCATCACCGGGATGAACAGGCGTTTTAAATCTGGGTGGCCCATGTTGAGCACAATCAGGCCATATTGGGCAAACAAATCATGCAACAATGCCTGAGTTGCTTCGGCAAAGGTTTCGGACGTTTCATAACAGCGGGCAATGCGGGCGTACAATTGCTGCGCGGCTTCGCTTTCGCCCAAAATCTCCTTCAACTCTGCCAGCGCCGGCGCCACCGTTGCCGCCGACATACTTCCAACCGGCCCTTCCAATCCCGGCTGCCAAGTGATGTGTTTGTTGAACAGGTTGATGTGGTTGAGTTCGTCGAGGTCGTGGTCTTCACTGCCGAGCACGAATATGGGGACGATGTGTTTGCCGCTGCTTTTGGTAATCGCCTCGGCTAAATTAATGGTTGTGATGGCTTTGTATACGAAATACAAAGGCCCCAGAAACAAAGCGGGTTGGTGCGCAGTGGTAACGGTAAAGGTATTTTCCTTGCCTAAAGCCTCAATTTGCGCCTGCACAAGCGCCGAAACCGGCAAATTCTGATATTGTTCGCGCAACACCGCCGTCAGTGCGGCGCGCGGCGTTTCAAAACCAGCGCGGTTTGCAATGGCCGTTTCAAAGGCCGCTAATTCCGGTTTGTATTGTATAAATGGCTGAAAACGCGAATCGCCATTGGAGTATGCAACATCTGTTTTGGCGAGTTGGGGAACTTTATCGAATGCAAGAAGGGTTTTGCGCATGTGCTATATTCAATGTGTTGAAATAGGGGTTGAGGCGGCTCGGCGTTTAAACACCTTCGCAATCGGTTTTATATGAGTTAGGATGAAAGCCCAATTTCATAAAACCTATTGCTTCGGCGTTTAAACACCTTCGCAATCGGTTTTATATGAGTTAGGATGATAACCCAATTTCATAAAACCTATTGCTTCGGCGTTTAAACACCTTCGCAATCGGTTTTATATGAATTAGGATGAAAGCCCAATTTCATAAAACCTATTGCTTCGGCGTTTAAACAACATGCCGTCTGAATTGTTGCCGCAAAATTACCCACCCCGGCTCATTCTCGATCAAACTCAAAACCAAAAACAGACGAAAACAAAAATCTAAACATGGAACGCACCAAATACCCGCGCACCTATCATTTTCCTTTTTCGCCGGGCGCTACCAATGACGACAAAATTCAGCATGACTGGGAAGGGATTCTTGCCCACGAATTGGTGCTGACCGAAAAACTTGACGGCGAAAATACCTGTTTAAAAGCCAAAGGCGTGTTCGCGCGCTCGCACGGAGCGCCGACGCGCAATCCCTGGGCGCAAAATATGTGGCCTGTATGGGAGCGCATTAAACGCGACTTGGACGATCTGGAAATTTTTGGCGAAAATCTGTACGGCGTACACAGTATTGAATATCAACGACTTCCGGATTATTTTTTTGTTTTTGCAGCCCGTAAAGAAGATCGCTGGTTGTCTTGGGCTGAATTACAGGATGTGACTTTTTTGCTTGATTTGCGCTTGGTGCCCACCATTGGTAGCGGCCGGTTTAATGCCAAAGATTTACAACAACGTATTTTGTCAAGTATGGCCGAACCCAGTATTTTGGGGGCGGAACGCGAAGGTTTTGTGGTGCGTGTGGCCTCGGAATTTAACGATGAACTTTTCTCCAATAACGTGCTCAAATATGTGCGCGCCAACCATGTTCAAACCGACGAACACTGGACGCGCAACTGGCGCAAAGCCCAACTTTACTTATGAAAAACTGGCTTCAAAACGGACAATTTAACTGGCCCGTCCTCGAACAACAGGACTGGATCGCCGACATGGCCGCGTGTATGCAGGATCCCGTTTGGCACGCCGAGGGCGATGTGCTCACGCATACGCGCATGGTGCTTGACGCGCTGGTGCAACT
>JBAXTB010000578.1:0-2785 GCA_037130425.1 Bacteroidota bacterium | reverse complement strand
TGATTTAAGATGTAGTCGCGTATTTCTGGTTATTGTGGTTGCTTCATTCGTATTTGTAACGGAAATGGGCGCTTACGGCAAAGGATTGGCCTTTCGAAATGTTAAGCGTTACCGCGCCATCTAAAATCTTAAATCATGTAATCTTAAATCTTAAATCCTTAAGTCAATGACATTGCCCTGAAGGGGAGTACATTACAAGGGTTTGATAATCAGTGCAATATGGAGCCGATTTGGAATTCTTGATAAAAATTCGTCGACTTTGTATTTCAAAAAAGTGTTTAAAAACAAATGAGTGTTCTATGCTACCCAAAATATTTAGTACCATAAACAATTGATTATCAAGTCCCTTGCGATGTGCTCCCCTTCAGGGGGCGGGGGCCGAACAGGCGAAGAACAATTATCCACTACAACAAAACTAAATCCTTTTAAAAGGACAACGTAAAATCAAAAGCGCGTCCCATTAAAACAAAATCGCCGGACAACATGAATCTGTTGCCCGGCGATTTTAATTTAAATCCGTGTTACTAAACCCTTATTTCTTCACCATGCCCTTCAACACAGCCTCTTCCACTTTCACCGGATATGCTTTACCCAATTCTTCCACCCATTTCTTTTCTAAGTAATCCTGATAGTCCGCAACGGCGTAACCGCGGGCTTCGGAAAGTGTTTTGGCGGTCGGCGGAATGATTTCCTCCACCTTGGTAAACGTGGCCGTTTTGGTGCCCGCATCTGTTTTGCCTTCCGACATGGCGCCGGCTTTCCACAGATCATTCAGGTCTTTCAGTTTACCTTTTTCGTAGGTTTTTTCAATCACCGTTACGAGATCAGCCTTTTTGTTGATTTTTTTCAACACAGCAGCCGACGGTTTTTTCTCAGACAGGTCGCGTACTTTTTTCAGCAGTTCCGGGTCATCGGATTTGAGCGTGTACAGGCTTACGCGGGCGCGTTCGTCCCATTTGTATTTCTGGCTCAGGTTGGCTTTGAAATATTGATCCAGACCAATAGAGTCGGTGTTCGCTTTGTCCCAAACATTGATTTTCAGGGCTTCGAACAGCAAAATACCGTCTTCATATTCGCGCATCAAGGCGTGGAACTCCGGGTATTTATGATCGAGTTGACTTTCTTCAAATGACAAAGACACTTCGTCGGACCAGGCTTTGTACAGTTTGGCGATGGTTTCGGAAACCGGCAAACCAGTGCCGCGCATACGGTCGCGACCAGCGCGGCCACAATATTCTTCAAAATCGGTAACGGTAAACGCTTTGTCTTTTCCAAAACGCATGAGTACATCCTGCGGCTTAGCCGGATCCGGTTTCCATTTGAACGTATGAAAAATGGTATCCACCTGCTTGGCAGACCAATTGGCCAAGGCGTCGGAATATTCCTGGAAAGAACCGTCTTTTTTAATGCGGGCAATCATGCTTTGTTTGGCTATTTCGCTGCGGCTGTCGCGTTTTACACGCTCGGAAAGTCCGCGTTTTATGACGTCAAAAGCGCCGACTGGGCGACGGCTGACGCGCTTTACGATGTGCCAGCCGATGGTTGTTTCTATCGGTGCTGTGTAATCGCCGTCTTTTTCAAGGGCAAATGCTGCGTCTTCAAAGTTGCGCTGGTAACGATTGATCCCGAAGAAACCGATATAACCGCCTTTGCCGGCCGTTGCTTTGTCTTCAGAATATTTGGCGCAAACATCGTCCCATTTGCCGCCGGCCTTCAATGCCTGGTAGGCACTGTCGACGCGCATCTTTTGGCTGGCGTTTTTGCCGTTTTTCTCGTCTTTGCGGATCAGGATTTGGGCTACTTCCATTTCGCCGCGGGCCGGGCGGAACCCGTTGACGCGTACGATATGATAACCGGCGCTGGAACGAATTGGTCCGACAACGCTGCCTGGTTTACCGTTGTAAATGGCTTTTTCAACGGCATAATACCCGTCGGGCAACATCGCGGTGATGTAGCCGAGGTTGCCGCGATTTTCTTTCGCCGATTTGTCTTCCGAACTATCGGCAGCCACCTGGTCGAAGGCTTTGCCGCCGTTGATCATTTTGAACAGGTTGAGCGCGCGGTTGTATGCGCGCAAAGTATCTGCCGGTTTGGCATTTTTGTCGCAGGTAATAAAGATGTGGCTGATGTCGACATCCTGCTGCATCCGGTCGAAGGTTTCGCGGATCAGTTTGTCGGTAACTTCCTTGTCTTCGAGGTAGGATTTAGCCAGTTGGCGGCGATAACCGTCAAGTTCGCTGCGGAGGCTGCTCAAGGTGTCGAGCTTCATGTCGCGCGCTTTCTGGACTTTCAGTTTGAATTTAACATACAAATCCAGGTAGTCGCGCAGTGATTTTTCGGAATAATCTGCCTTATCCTGATTGTTTTTGTTATAAATATAATTGAATTCAGAGACATGTACCGGTATACTTTGTACTGTAAAAAGTACCGGATCGTTGCCCTGGCCGAATGTTGCGGTAGCCAGCAAGACAAAGAGGCCGGCTGTGGCGCATAATTGTTTGATCATAAGAAAGATGTAATTAAAGTTGGATTTTAAAAAATTTAGGCTTTCGGATTGGCTTGTGTAGGCCGAATGCTTTTGTTTGACGAATGATTTCCGCCTAAAATGGCGTGCAAAATTAGGAAAGTGGCACTAAAACGCCGGATGCAGGCTTGTATTTTGTTATTGTTAACAGGAAAAAGCCAGAACGGGCATTTATGGGGGTGAAGAATATCGAATATCGAACGGGGGAATAACGAACGGAGCGTTGTGCCTGGCGGGATTACAAGCACTCACGGTGGATGA
>JBAXTB010000577.1:0-2806 GCA_037130425.1 Bacteroidota bacterium | reverse complement strand
GTGCGGCCTGTTTCAATTTCAATGATGCTGTTTTGAGCGCCGGGAATACCCTCGAATTCAAGTTCGGTAAAAGGCTGTAAGGCTGGCGTGCTAATCGGTACAAGTTTACCGCTGCCGGTGATTAAACGGCTATTTTGGCCTAAGCAATGCGTGAGTATCAGGGCGCCTAAGAATGGGAATAATAGTATTTTTTTCATGATGTATAAGTTTGGCGCGGATGTAATAATCCGGCGTGTTAGAAAATGATATGAATTGGTTTTCAACTATTTCCGACTTTTTATCCGATTATTCTCCGCCTCCGCGCCGCTTTTCCGCTCGCGCGTTTTGAGTTCGTTGTTCCCGAAGGTCCAGGAAAATGCGACGGTTACATTGCGGCTTTCCCAGGTATTGCGCATCGTGCCTTGTACCTGTCCGAATTGCGCGCGGCTTTCCCAGTGTTGGGTTTTAAAAATATCGGATACGCGCAGTTTGAGGGTGGCGCGGTCGTGCATCAGCATTTTCTTCACACCAAAATCGACGCTCCAGATGCCTTTGTTGCGGATCATGCCGTCGGTGGTGGGGAATTGTGACCAGGACGACAGTTCAATTTTTACTTTTTTAGGCAATTGAAACTGCTGGCTGATCCAGGAGCCGCCGCCCCAGGCACGGATGTCGAGCCGGCCTTCCGGTAAATTGCTGCTGAAATGGTTGTGCCAAACGCCCAACCACAGGTAACCTTCCCACCATTTGGTAATCGGCGTCGGCATGTTGAGGCTGAGGCTGATGTTGTTTTGTTGGGCTAAGTTTTCAGGCTGCGTGTAGGATTGTTCGCCGTCGAGGCGGGCCACGGTGCTCACGGCGTCGCGGGTGTGCGCGTACCCAAGCGCGAGGCTGGCGGCCCATTTGTAGGTAAATTTGAGTTCGGCAGACTGGATATAAGCCGGGCGCAAACTTGAATTGCCGCGCTCGGAAGTGTAAGGGTCAATTTGCCAGATAAACGGGTTCAAATCCTGGTACGCAGGCCGTTCAATGCGGCGGGAAGCGGAAAAACCAAGCGCATTGCCGTCGGAACTCAATTTATACTGCGCAAAAACGGTTGGGAAAAAATCAAGGTAGCGCACGTTGCGAATCGGTGTGGTATTGCCGGAAATATCAATTGATTTTCCCTCCAAATCTGTTTGTTCGGCGCGTAAACCGGCTTGGAAACTCCAGTTTTGCAGGTCTTTAGCGAGGTTGACATAAGCTGCGGAAATACGTTCGTCGAAGCGGGCCATGTTGGTACGTCCGGCATCGGGTCGGCTTGGTTCGGCGCCCAGACTGCTTGTGCCGCGAATGTCGCTCAGGTTTTGGGTCCAGGTTGATTTCAGGCCGGATTCGAGGTTGAAGCCGCCTGTGAGTTTTTTTGTCAAATCCGTTTTCAGCGACCAAAGTTGTACATCCGTGTTCATATCGCTGTGCAGCGCATCGGCGCCGATCAAGGCCCAGTTTGCGTTAAACCGTTGATTTTGAAGGTTATTGCTGCCGGCCATCTTGAATTGAATGCGGTCGAGGTCGATGGTCCATTCGGTTCCGAGCGTGTCGGCGAAGCGGTAATTGAGGTTGTATTGCAGGCGCCGGTTGTTTTCCGGGTTTTGAAACGCGCCGTACACGCTGCTGTCAATTTGGGGGGCGCCCGCCTGGCGAATTTGCGTCACGATGCCCGATTGCATGGTGGTGTTGTAAAACGAAGCGTTGGTCATAAAACCCAGCGTCTGGCGGGAACTTAAATCCCAATCTGCGCCCGCTTTCAGGTTATGGCTGGTCCAATCTTCAATTTTCGGGTTAACCTGCTTGAACTCCGTGGTTCCCACAACCCGATTAATGGCCTGGCCGATGCTTTGTTGCGCGTCCACAATCGAATAATTGCTGTAAAAATTGACGGCGCCGGGGCGGTAGTTCAGGTTGAGTCCGCCGTTGGTGCGACGATGTATCGATTGGGCATTTCCAAGGTTGACTGTACCGTTTAGGCCGAGCTTGCTGTTTTTGCGCAAGCGAATCTGAATAATGCCCGCGACGCCTTGCGCATCGTATTTCGAGGACGGATTGGCGATCAGTTCAATGCTTTTGATGGATTCAGCGGGGATGGATTTCAGGAATGCGGCTAATTCAGCGCCGCTCAGATGCGTGGGGCGCCCGTCGATCAGGATCAGGGTGCCACCCTTGCCGCCGAGCAGGATGGCGTCCTGGGGCGTCACGACCACGCCGGGACTGCTTTGCAGCAATTCGTATGCGCTGTTGCCCGCCGCCAGCGCAGAACCTTCGATGTTCAGTACTACTTTGTCGGGGCGAATTTCGATCAGTTGTTTTTTTGAGGTGATGGTTACTTCATTCAGGCTATTTGGGATTAGCGTAAGATCGGGAATAACCTGATTTTGGCTCGAAGTGCAAGACACTGTTTCAGAATAAACGTCTTTGTATCCAAGGAGCGAAACCCGCACCCGGTACGCGCCTGCTTTGATATTTTTAAACGAAAACAAACCCATTTCATCCGCAGAGGAACCGGCGATAAAAACCGAATCGGCGGCGCTCAACAGGCGCACGGAAGCAAAGGCTGCCGGGCGACCTTGTTCATCCAGCGCGCGGCCGCTGATGGATTGTGCAAGTGCCGGGGCGATGAAGAAAAGGAAAAAGACAGTAAGTAGAATGGAAGTACGCATGGTCTGAAAAATGTGTGGTAAGTCTGTTTGCAATTGATGATGCAAAGGTGGACTTCACACATTCCACGGGCGCTTCAGGGTATGATTTGAGACGTGGGAAGGGGGATCAAATCATAATTTGAGGCAAAAAA
>JBAXTB010000576.1:0-2826 GCA_037130425.1 Bacteroidota bacterium | reverse complement strand
CGCTGCTGCGCTCAAACCCCGACCATCCCGTTGCGGTAATTGATAAGGCGCGGCCTGAACGATCACTTGGCGTCCATCCCGGAACTGAGTGCGCAAACTTTCATGCCGTTCAAACAACAAGTCCAAAACCTGCTCCAAGGCCGCAATATCCAGATCACCCCGCAGGCGTAAGGCCGCAGGCATATTGTAGGCCGCTTGTGCCTCCGCCGTTTCACTCATCTGATCAAGCACCCACAATCGACGCTGCGCATTCGACAGCGCATAATCTGTAGATTCCGTTACCCGGGGAATCGATTCCAGCATTTTAAAATTGTTCTTTGATTCCGTTTGAATACGCTTGGCCAGCCCCGCAATAGTCGGATGGGTAAATATTTCACTCAAGCGCATTTCTACTGAAAATGCCTGGCGGATCAGGGACACTACCCGGATGGCCCGTAAACTGTGGCCCCCCAAACTGAAGAAGTTATCTTCTACCCCAATTTGTTCACGCCCCAACACTTGCTGCCATATTTCAACCAATTGATTTTCAATGGCATTGCGCGGCGCAACATAAACCGTGCCGGAGGCCAATTGCGCCATATGAGGCGCAGGCAGCGCCTTGCGATCCACCTTGCCGCTGCTGGTCATCGGCAAGGATTCCAACTCAACGAAATAAGACGGAATCATGTAATCAGGCAGCGTATTGCCTAAAAAACTGCGCAAAATCGTAGCGTCAGGAAGGGTTGTTTCAGACTTAAGAACAAAATAGGCCACCAATTCTTTACCCTGCTCAAAAGCATAACCTACCACAACGCAGGATTGAACGGACGGATGCTCAAGCAGCGCTTGTTCGATCTCCCCTGCCTCTATCCGGTAGCCGCGAACTTTTAATTGTTGGTCGATACGTCCCAGGAATTCTACGTTCCCATCCGGCATCCAACGCGCATAATCGCCCGTTTTGTACATCCGTTCGCCAATTTTGAATGGATGGGGTACGAATCTTTCGGCGCTTAATTCGGGCCTATTTAAGTACCCACGCGCCATCCCTATCCCGGAAACACATAATTCTCCGACAATGCCGATTGGGCACAAACCCAATCTTTCATCCAAAATTAAGACTTCAGTATGGTGAATCGGTTTGCCTACCGGCACATAAGATTCGTTCCAATCTTTCGGCACTTCAAAGGCGCTGATACAGACGGAATACTCCGTCGGCCCGTATGCATTGATATAGCGTAATTGCTTATTTAATGCCTTTATATCCTCCATTAAAGGTTTGTCGCCTGCCGTGACGAGTACTTTGAGATGTTCCATTTGCGCCAAAGCCGATTTATCAAAATTTGATAAAAAGGCAGGCGGCAGGGTCATCCAACTTATTTTTTGTGCACCGATCAGTTCGAGCACTTGCTCAGGAGATTTTGAAGCCTCGCTGAAAAGCACCAAACGCGCGCCCGAAAGCAGCGTCGACATGATTTCCGAAACCGAGGCGTCGAAAGTGTAGGCGGCAAATTGAAGCATCGAATCGCCGGTTTGCAGACCAAAATAGTCAATCTGCGATTGTGCTAAGTTGACAACGCCCGCATGCTCAATCATCACGCCTTTTGGTTGTCCGGTTGAGCCCGAAGTATAAATGACATAAGCCAGGCTTCTGCTATTGTTGATACAAGCAGGGTTATGCGTTGCGCCCCAGGTAACAATAGTCTGTCTAATATGCTCAATGGCCAGATTGGGCAAATCAATCTGAAAAGCCTTCGCTCCTTCAAATACAATATTATCTGTTAGCAATACTTTAGCCTTGCTGTCCTGTAGCATATAGGCTAACCGTGTTGCCGGAATATCCAATGCAATAGGCAAATAAGCCGCACCAGATTTTAAAACCCCCATGATCGCCACGATCATCCACTCGCTCCGTTCTAACTGCAATGCTACAATATCGTCGGGTCGAATATCATACGTATCCCGCAGATAATAACCCAGTTGATTCGATTGCTCATTCAACTCCCGATAACTCAAGGTGCGTCCTTCAAACACAACGGCCACCTTATCCGGCGTCTTTTTAACCTGTTCTTCAAATAATTGAACGATTGTTTTGTCTTTCGGGTAATCCGCCGCCGTATCGTTAAAATCATACAGCAACAGGTTTCTTTCCTGTTCCGGCAGTAAATTTAAACCTCCAATGGCTGCCTTAGAATCATGCAACACGCTACCCAACAAAGTCTCCAAATGTTTCGCCAGACGCGCAATTCGGTCGCTTTTGAATAAATCGGTATTGTATTCCAGGCCCATCAACAGCCCATTGGCTGTTTCCACAAAACTGAACGTCAAATCAAATTTGCTGATCCCCGTTTCTGCACCTTCTACCGAAAGCGCCACATCTCCAAAGCGCAATTCCGACTGTTCGTTGTTTTGCAACACCAACATTACATCAAACACTGCCGAGCGACTCAAGTCGCGCGGTAAATCCAAATCCTCCACCAAGCGGTCAAATGGATAGGTTTCATGTTCAAACGCCGCTAACGTGTTGGTTTTTACTGCATTCAGCAGCGTTTCAAAACTGTCTTCACCCTTTAGGCGGTTGCGCAGCACCACCGTATTGACATAAAAACCGATCTGATCGTGCAAATCCGGGTGGGCGCGGCCAGCAACCGGCGTTCCGATCAACATATCTTCCTGACCCGTGTAGCGGTAAAGCAAACTTTTTACCAGTGCCGTCAAACCCATAAACAAGGTTGCGCCTTGTCCTTGGCATAACGCAAGCAAGCCATTCAGCGTTTCGGCAGGAATAATTGTGTTTAAACTCGCCCCATTATACGTTTTGATTGTCGGACGCGCATAATCCGATGGTAA
>JBAXTB010000575.1:0-2855 GCA_037130425.1 Bacteroidota bacterium | reverse complement strand
GCCAACGAAGCCAAAACCCAAAATACCCACTTGCACGTCCTGGAAGCCTACACCAAACTTTGTCAGATAAACCCTGCGCAACCCATTCAGAAAGCGTTACGAAACCTGATTTCCTTGTTTCTGGATCATTTTATCGACCCCAAAACCCACCATATTCACTTGTTTTTTGATGAAAACTGGAAATTAAAGTCAGATATAATTTCGTTCGGGCACGATATTGAAGCCAGTTGGTTGCTTTGGGAGGCCGCTAAAACCCTCAATGATCCGGCACTTTTGGAGCAGTTAAAACCGGTATGCCTGAATATTGCCGAGGCCACCCTGCAAGAAGCCATTGATCACGAAGGCGCTTTGATGAACGAACGCCATGTAGGCCAAAACCAACTTGATACCGACCGGATCTGGTGGGTGCAGGCTGAGGCAATGGTTGGTTTTTGGAATGCCTGGCAACTTTCAGGACAGGTAAAATATCAGGACGCAGCCCTCCGCATTTGGGAATTTATCCGGCACCGTCAGCGCGATACCGTTCAAGGCGAATGGCATTGGGCCGTCTCTGCGGAAGGGATTCCCAACCCAAATGAAGACAAGGCGGGGTTCTGGAAATGTCCTTATCACAATGGCCGCGCCATGATGGAAATCATTGAGCGCCTTGAAAGTTGGTAACACGACGCGGGTTATTATATTTGCCTTGATTAAACTAGTATGAAGCATTCTATTTTCCGGTTTTGGCTTGCCCTTTTAGGGATAATATGGTGCTGCATTTCCCTGTGCGCGCAGCGCCGCGATTACTTATTTGAGCCGCTTCCCGGACAGGCTTCGATCAATCAAAGTACGATTACCACCATTTTACAAGACAATCGCGGGTTTCTCTGGTTCGGCTCCTGGTCGGGATTGGCTCGGTATGATGGAAATAATTTTACAAACTTCCGCCAACTGAGCGATCCGGCCAATAACCTGAACAGCAATAAAATCATGACCCTTTATGAGGATCGGATTGGTCGCTTATGGGCTGGAACCCGCTACGGAGGTTTATACCAGTTTGACCGCGCCCATGAGCAGTTCATTCCTGCGCGTGCCGCCTTGGGAAGTTTGAATGACCTGAGCGACCCGACCGCCAGCTCGGTGCTCTTGGATAAAGACGGATTATTATGGATAGGCACGGAAAACGGCTTAAGTTATTTTGACCCGCAGACTAAGAAATTTGAAAACTTCAAATACGATCCGAACGATCCGGAAAGTATTTCAGCCGATATTATCTGGTCTGTTTGCCAAACCGCCGACGGCGCAATCTGGGTTGCCACCGTAAATGGCGTGAGCCGCCTGGCGCCCAATTGGAAACAAGAGGGAAAAGTACGCTTTGAACGCTTTTTTTTACAACCGGAAGGCGTTTTACCCAATGAAAAATCGTTCGAGCTCCATAATTTTATCTACACTGTAAAGCCTTCCAAACAAAATCCCAACGCCTTATGGGTAGGATCAAAAGGCGGTTTGAAATGGGTGGAGTTTTCCTCCGGCGCGCGCGCAAGCATTAAGATTAAACATTTTATGAATCAGCCGGGCAATCCCGCCAGTTTGAGCCATAATTTTGTCAGTTCAATACAAGAGTTGCAAACGCCCGACGGCCCCACCGTATGGGTCGGCACGTTCAACGGGCTTAATTTATTTGACCCGAATACCGGCAATTTCCAACGTTTTTTTGCCAATGCCACCCAAAGCAGGCAAATCAACAACAGTTATGTACACACCCTTGCAACCGATCATACCGGCATTTTGTGGATTGGTACCAGCAAGGGCGCCAACAAACTGAACTTTAAAGCCGGCGATTTTGCCCTCACGCCCATTGAAAACAATGGCGGCCGGGATCGCAACGGGATTTTTGCTCTCAGCGGCGACGCCCAGCGCCTTTGGATCGGCACCCTCGGCGGCGGCTTGCACAGCGCGCCCATCCGCAACAATAAACCGGACTGGAAGGGTTTGTGCAACATACAATTCAAGCCCAAACCACACACCGCTGCCATGTCGGAGTTTATTTCCGATATTTGTTTGGACCGCAATGGCAATTTGTGGTTGGCGACCCAAGGCTCTGGCGTGCTTTGCGTGGCGGCGCACACCATTCCGCTAAATGGTGGATTAGTAACTGATTACCAACAGTTTACAAAAGGAGACGACGCCCAAAGTACCGGGGATGACTATCAAATGTCGGTATATGAAACGGAAGACGGCGCTATATGGTTTGGCGCCTGGGACGGCGGCTTGTGCCGGTTTGACCCTTTGCTTAATACCAGGCAGAAATACCCGCAATCAACAGACGGCAAAATGGATTTCCGCAAATTTCCGATTGTGGCCTTGTTTGAAACCAAAGCTGCCGATGGCGGACGCTTCTTGTGGGCGGGTACGCGCGGGGGAGGTGTGTACCGGCTGCGGTACGAAAACGCCACTGCTGCGCTCCGGCTTGACCGGCATTATCAGTCGAAAAACGGCGATATTGGCAATGATTTTATTACTTCTTTTTTTCTGGATCGGCAGGGGCGTTTTTGGGTAATGAGCGAAGGCGGGCTGTTTTACCTGTCGCAGGAAAATGCTTCGTTCAGCAGTATTACGGAAAAAGACGGGCTGCCAAACAGCGCAACCCAATCCATGGCGGCGGATGCGGCGGGCCGGCTTTGGGTTAGTACGCAAAGTGGTATCGCCTGTTTGAGCATGGAAAAAGATGGTAAATGGAATATCCTGACCTACGATGACTCCAATGGCTTGCCGGATCAGTTTTTTAATGCAAACGCGGTATTTTCGACGCCCGACGGCGAAATTTTGTTTGGCGGCAACAATGGAATCACCCAGTTTGCGCCGGACGAAATCAG
>JBAXTB010000574.1:0-2887 GCA_037130425.1 Bacteroidota bacterium | reverse complement strand
AATTCCAGCTCTGCGATTCCGGCATATCCGAAATAATTTCATACAAATCGCCTTTGTTGTACATGGCCTGGCTCCACAGTTTGGCGGGTTTGGTTTTGAACACATAGTTCGCGTCCATGTCGGCGCCGACCCAGGAACCGGTTTCCAATTCTTCGTCTAACTGGCCGCCCGACCAGCCGGAATAGCCCACAAAAAAGCGGATATTTTCAGGTTGAATCAGTTCGGTGCTGATCAGGAATTTGAGTTTGTCGAAATCGCCGCCCCACCAAACGCCGTCGCTTACTTTTACACTTTCTTCGAGTAATTCACCGACGTTGTGAACGTAATGCAGCGTGTCGGTTTGCACCGGACCGCCGTAAAAAACTTCCGCATCAAATTGTGGGAATTCGCTCATCAGGTCATTGACTTTCATGTCAATGCTTTTATTCAGGATAAATCCGATGCTGCCTTGATCGTGGTGCTCACACAGCAGCACCACGGCTCTTTTGAAATAAGGATCGAGCATAAACGGCTCTGCCAGAAGGATTTGTCCGCTCTTAACGATAGATTTTGCTGCCATGGTACATTGTCCGGATTATGAGTAGTTGGGACGAAAATAGGCGCTCCTGTTGTGCCGCGCAAGGGGTTGGATAAAAATTATATGAAGTTTGCATTATTTTTCTGCTACGACTAATTTTTTTACCCAGTGTAATTGCCCTGTTTTGTCTTGAATTTGAACCAAATACATGCCTGATTTCAGTTGCAAGGGGATGTTGATTTTAGCGCCTTCAAATATTGTGCGTTTTACGATTTGACCACTTAAATCACTGAAAATCACGCTATTTTGGGTGTTTTTACATTGAACAGGCATTTCCACAATTAGTTCATCCTGTGCCGGATTCGGGTATAGAACAGGCGCTTGTATGTTTTCGTTCCCGCTTGTGTGCGTGGCGTTTATGGTTTGGCAAATATTATCCAACAGCACCTGAAATTTCGGTCGGTCAGTCCAGGGCGCCGGGTCATCATCGTCAAAAATATGCCCCCAGGAACCGTACTTGCTTTTCCAGGGGCCGGTGAGTACAAACGCGAAAGGCATTTCCGAACCGAAACGGCGCAGGCTGTCGAGCATTTCCTGGTACAGGTTGTACATGCGCGGGTGTACCTGCGCGTCGTACATGGCGGGTAAATAGGCGGGTTCGGTGAAATTGGTAAAGTGTTGGCCGCCTTCGTAGTTGACTACTTTTTTACCGTACATTTTTGCGGTGTTGTACACCATTTTCCAACGCGGTATTTGCGTGAGAAATACATTGTGCGCGTTGTCCAGCACATCGTCCGCAGTGGCGCTTGCTCCTAATGAAACCAGGTTGGGCACGCCGGTATTATCGTGGTTCAGGCCGACATACCAGGATGGTGAGATATAATCATAGTCTTCCGGCCGGGCGTGGGCCATGATTTCGGCAGTAACCCAGTCGTAACCGGCCTGGGTACCGAGTACACGTTTGAGGCGTGTTTTGGAGCCGCCCCAAACGTTGGTCCAAATTCGGAAAGCGTGGGTTGCGCGCTCCACATAACGGCGCGGGTACGAGATGTTTTGCGGCCCGTTGTCGCTTACCCAATGCGCTTGTTCGAAACTCCAGTTCCACACTTCATTGCTGTATTCTAAGTAAACATGGATGTTCGGATCCAGTTGATCGTGGAACATAGCGGCCATTTGAGCGATGTAATCATCATCGGCCTGGTGCGGAATGCAAATCCAGATGTCTTTATGTAAGTGATTGGCTAACTGGATGATATATTCGTATGCCACGCCGCCATTTGGACTAACCGCCTGGGAAAAATAACCGGGTTTGGTGCGGTCGGCCCATTTTATGTTGCGATTGCCGTTGGTACCCATCCAGTCCATAAAGCGAAGTGCGTTGAATTTATCGGCTTTTTCAAGGAAATTTTCCCGAAAAGGCTGGGTTTCGTAAGTGCTTAAATCGCTAATGGCTATGATGCGGATATTGCGGACTGGATTGGCAGCGTCGGATTGCGACAGGTGAAACCAGATGTTGCCGGCATCGGTGGCGCTGAAATCAATCTGTCCGGGGTTTGCCTGCGCAACGGATACGGTACCTTTCATGGTTAACGCACCGCTGCCATCGTATAGCAGGCGCATGGGCACGCCCACGGGAATAAATCCGTTGGCAGACACAATACCACGCACAGCGCGGGAGCCGTTTGGCGTTGGGAAAGGAATTTGGGTCGGGTAACCATTTGCATCATGCGGAATGTACTGCTGGTCGCCGGTATTCCAATCAGGCACCGTATTACTCGGATCGTAGGTGATCCATTGTCCGGCCGATTTGAAATAATCTTTGAACACACGGCCGCTGCTGTAATAGGCAAAACCTTCCAGCCCGACGCCGATTTTCATGCCGCAGGTGTCGGGCGACCAAGCTGCGCAAGTAGAACTATCCACTGGAATAAACAAGTGAAATGTATCGCGGCAACCATTTGAGCCAGCCGTAATCATGGTGTAAGGGCCGGGCGCTAAATGCTCAAAAACGTTGGGCGATTGTCCCGGCGGTATGTTGCCATTGTTTAGGTTTAGAAGTGAAATGGTTTGTTGGCCATTTCCATTCAGGGTTATTTTACCTGAATTTTCGGTGCAAGTGGCTGATTGATCGAGTGTTATGTTTGACAAGCAACTAAAAGTACCGCCAGCGTTTAGGGCTGTTATTGTTTTGGAAATCGTTTGCGGTACGCCGTTGTTGTCGGTAACGGTGAGGCTGACGGCAAATTGGCCGGTGTTAATATAGGTGTGGTTTACGATTTGGCCGCTTGCGTTGGGCGAACCGTCGCCGAAATTCCACACATAAGATACAATACTTCCATCGGGGTCGTGCGAAAGGCTGGCGTCAAATGT
>JBAXTB010000573.1:0-2899 GCA_037130425.1 Bacteroidota bacterium | reverse complement strand
TGCGAACACAGATTTATCCGTTCTTCGGATCAGGTCATCTGTGTTGCTTGCATCCCTGTCATCTGTGTTCTTTTCGCGCTACGAGGGGGATGAAAGACTGACACACAGCCTGCGTCCGTGTCCCATCCCTCTCTCAAGCGGCAATATCATCAATGCTCCCCGTGTTCCGCCTGCGTTTTCGCGTATTCAGCCGCTAATTTAGCCTGCAAATCGGCCGGAACGGCAGCATATTCATTGAACGCAATCGTGAACTTGGCTTTGCCCTGCGTGAGCGAGCGCAACGCGGAAGAATATTTATGCAATTCCTTCAGCGGCACCCGCGCTTTAATTACCTGATAGTGCCCGTCGGCATCCATGCCCATGATGATGGCGCGGCGCGTTTGCAGGTCGCCCATCACGTTGCCCATAAATTCGGCGTCGCACATGACTTCAAGATCATAAATCGGCTCCAGAATTTGCGGTCCGGCCTTGAGGAAACCCTCGCGGAACGCCATCATGGAAGCAATTTGGAAGGCCATATCATTGGAGTCCACATCGTGCATTTTACCGTCGTAAACGCTCACCCGCACGTCGCGGCAATAAGAACCGGTCGACGGCCCTTCTTCCATTTTCGACATGATGCCTTTTTTGATGGCACTGGTAAAGCGCGCGTCGATTACGCCGCCCACAATCGCCCAGGCAAAGGAGAATTTACCGCCGGTTTTCAGTTCCTCCACTTCAATGTTTTTCACATTCAGGTTGTGCGGTGCAGGCATACCATCGTAATAAGGCTCGATGCGGATATGTACTTCGGCAAACTGGCCGGCGCCGCCCGATTGTTTTTTGTGGCGGTATTCCTGATTCACTTCCCGCGTAATGGTTTCGCGGTACGGGATGCGCGGCTCAATAAGGTTGATGTGTACGCCGAAATATTGTTCGGCTTTGATGCGCACAATATCGAGGTGCATTTCGCCCTGACCTTGGATAATAGTCTGTTTCAGTTCAACGCTTTGTTCCACGAGCAAGGTCGGATCTTCCTCTTGGATGCTGTGCAGGGCATTGGCCATTTTTTCCACATCGGCTTTGCTCGGCGGCATCACGGCCATGCGGATGCGCGGCGATGGGAAATGGATGCGTTCGATGCGGATATCGGAGCCTTTCGGATTGAGTGTCTGGTTGGTGTGTGCGCCTTTTAATTTAACCGTGCAACCAATGTCGCCGGCGCGGAGTTCGGTCACACCATCGCGGTTTTTGCCTTCACTTTCAAACAGTTGTGAAAAACGTTCCACCGAGCCGTTGTCGGCATTGGTGAGTTCGTCGCCGGCTTTAAGCGTGCCGGAATACACTTTAAAATAGGAAACGTTGCCCACTTTGGGTTCGTTTACCGTTTTAAAAATAAACACACAAGGGCGTGCGCCGGGATCGCAGGGTTTGGAACCGCCGCCTTCCAACGATGCAGCCGGGCGTTCGGCCGGACTTGGGCAAACGTCGTGGATAAAGCCCATGATGCGGCCCGATCCCATGTCTTTGGTAGCCGATACGCAAAATACTGGGTAATATTGGCGGTGTGCCAATCCGATGGCAAGACCTTTGGCTAATTCTTCTTCCCCGAGGTTTCCCTCTTCAAAGAATTTTTCCATCAGCGCGTCGTCATTTTCGGCGGCGGCTTCCACCAGCGCCTGGTGCATGGCATCGGCGCGGGTTTGGTATTCGGTCGGGATGGCTTTCTTTTCCGGTTTGCCGCCTTCTGCGGGAAACACATACATCACCATGCGGAGGGCGTCCACGATGGCGTTGAAGCCCGGGCCTTGGTTTACCGGGAACTGGAAGGGCAGCACCCGGTTGCCGAAGCGGTTTTTGGCCTGATCGAGCGTGGTTTCAAAATCGGCTTTTTCGTGGTCAAGTTGATTGATGACGAATACCGTCGGTGTGTTGAATGTTTCAATATATTCCCAGATCAGTTCCGTGCCCACCTCCACGCCGCTGCGGGCGTTCAGGATCATGACGGCGGTGTCTGCTACTTTCAGGGCTGTTACCACTTCACCCACGAAGTCGTCGAGACCCGGCGTGTCGAGGATGTTGATTTTGGTGTCCTTCCAGGAACAGTGAAGAAGAGAAGTGAACAAGGAGTGGCCGCGCTGCTGTTCGAGGGCAGTGTAGTCGCTCTGTGTGTTACCGTCGCCTACTGAGCCGCGACGGTTGATGGCTTTTGCCTCGTAAAGCATGGTTTCGGCAAGGGTGGTTTTGCCGCTGCCGGAGTGTCCCACCAGGACGATATTCCGGATTTTGCTGGTGTCGTAAGCTGCCATAAGAGCAAGAACTGGGTTTGGTGAACGGATAGCCGAACCGAAATCTAATAGCAATCAAAAGATTGTTAAATTTCAATCCGGCAGATTCATAAACGGGCAGATAACATAAAACGCGAATTTTGTTTGGTAAAAAAATCTGTCTGTTTCATTCGGTTAAAGTAGCGGGCTTTATTGAATACAAAAAAGATTTGAGAAAATATTTTTGTCCGGCATTTTGACAAATTAATCAATTTATATATTTTTAAATAAGTAACTATATGATATTTAATATTTTACATAGAAAAAACAAGGCATTTTTAAAGTCACCGTGCATGATGATTCTGGTTAAGAAAAATTATTTTAAAAAAAAATACTTTTCCCGGCAGCGTTTTGAGGGGGGCTATGCGTTACTTCCTTGTCTCTATAATCTAAAATCAACCAATACTACACAACCATGACTGCTACCTTAACGTACACCCTCGTGCTGGCTGCAATTTACCTTGGGCGTAAAGCCTTCGCTCCCAAAGCGCAACACGCCTGATTTCAGGCATTTTGAAACCGAGTCAACTAAAATCTACCGAATTAAATAAAACAGGGTTATCAGGTCTTTCGACTTGGTAACCCTGTTTTTT
>JBAXTB010000572.1:0-2902 GCA_037130425.1 Bacteroidota bacterium | reverse complement strand
AACTGATGGTAAAAATAACCGTGCTGGACAGCCTACCTGAAAGGGTTGAACTTGAGTAGCCCCCGATTCATCGGGGGATGCCGGGAGAATCGCGATCCAACCCTGAAAGGGTTGAACGTGAATGTGTTACGCAGAGGTTCAACCCTTCCAGGGTTGTAAAAACGCGACATCCCTTACCCCGCATTGCATACGGGGCTATTCATGTTTAACCACTTCGTGGTTTTGGTAACAATTAAGATCAATTTCTGGCCGGGTTTCCTCCCACTGCAACAAGTCTAATAATATCATTTAAATCACGATAAAAAAACATGGCTGAAAAATATGATGCGATTGTAGTCGGTTCCGGAATATCCGGTGGCTGGGCTGCAAAAGAGCTGACAGAAAAGGGCCTCAAAACATTGCTTCTGGAGCGGGGAAAGGACGTAAAACACGTGACGGATTATGATACCGCCATGAAGGACACATGGCAGTTTCCGCACCGGGGCACGATTACCAATGAAATGAAGGCCACCCACCCGGTTCAAAAACGGGATTATCCGTATTCGGAATTTCGGCCCGATTGGTGGGTAAATGATCTGGAATGCCCATACACGGAAGTGAAGCGTTTCGACTGGTATCGCGGCTTTCATGT
Organism: Bacteroidota bacterium; assembly: GCA_037130425.1. Taxonomy (GTDB): domain Bacteria; phylum Bacteroidota; class Bacteroidia; order Chitinophagales; family Saprospiraceae; genus M3007. The sequence continues at coordinate 2,271 of JBAXTB010000572.1, read as the reverse complement.
GGGCGGAAAATCCCTGATGTGGGGCCGCCAAAGTTACCGCCTGAGTGATTTCGACTTTGAAGCGAATTCCAAGGACGGGCACGGGGTTGATTGGCCGATCCGGTATAAAGATATTGCCCCTTGGTATGATTATGTTGAGCAATTTGCAGGCATCAGCGGCTCTTTGGAGGGGCTGCCGCAACTGCCCGACGGCAAGTTTCTGCCGCCGATGGAATTGAACGTTGTGGAAAAGGAAGTGGCGGCGCGTTTGCGCAAACAATACAACGATTCCCGCCGTCTCATCATCGGTCGCTCGGCCAATTTGACGCAACCGCACAACGGCCGCGGCTCCTGCCAGTATCGCGACCGTTGCGCGCGCGGGTGCCCGTTTGGCGCTTATTTTAGTACACAATCGGCTACGCTGCCGGCTGCGGTGGCAACGGGGAATTTGACCTTGCGTCCATTTTCTATTGTAAACCAAATCCAGTACGACAAAAATACCAAACGCGCCAAAGGCGTGCTGGTGATTGACGCCGAAACGATGCAAACCATTGAATATGAAGCCCGTGTAATTTTTGTTTGCGGCTCTACGCTTGGTTCCACGTTCCTGTTGCTTAATTCCGTGAACGAATCTTTTCCGGATGGTTTGGGCAATACCAGCGGTCAACTTGGTCGTAATTTGATGGACCACCACTTCCGAAACGGCGCTTCTGGTGAAATTCCGGGTTTTGAAGATAAATACGTGTACGGCCGCCGGGCCAACGGTATTTATGTGCCCCGCTACCGCAACCTGTTTGGCGACAAACGCGACTATGTGCGTGGTTTCGGCTACCAAGGCGGCGCGAGTCGGCAAAATTGGCAACGTGAAGTGGCAGAACTCAGTATCGGCGCCGATTTCAAGGACGAACTCGCAGAACCAGGCCAATGGACGCTGGGCCTCGGCGGTTTCGGCGAAATGTTGCCGTATCAGGAAAACCGCGTCACCATCGACAAAACGAAAAAAGATAAATGGGGACAATATGTGCTGGCCATCGACTGCGAATTGAAGGAAAACGAAATGAAAATGCGCAAGGATATGATGAACGACGCCGCCGAAATGCTTGAAAAATGCGGCGCGAAGAACATCAAAACCTACGATCGGGGTTCTTTCCCTGGCATGGCGATCCACGAAATGGGTACCGCGCGCATGGGCCGCGATCCTAAAACCTCGGTGCTGAATAGTTGGAACCAAATGCACGATGTCCCGAACGTATTTGTAACCGACGGCTCCTGCATGACTTCCATTGGTTGCCAAAATCCGTCGCTGACGTTTATGGCGCTCACGGCGCGCGCGGCGGATCATGCCGTAAGTGAATTGAAAAAAGGTAATTTGTAAAGTGAGGCTGTATCATAAGGTAACGTGGGATTTTTTCGCCAAATAAAAAGTTGAGATCGCGCCTAATTGTCGGGTTGACTATCAGTCACCCCGACAATACGCTCGGTCATCAGAATAATATTTTGTGAACGATCCTCAAGTTGCTAAAAAAAGGACTTATGATACACCCTCACTTCGCGCAATTTATAAATCAATCATTCAAGTCGAGTGAAGGGGTGACTTCAAGTCACCCCTTCACTCGACTTGAAAAAAAACTTTCCAACATGGACAGAAGAACCGCACTCCGGCAATTTAGCATCGTCATCGGCGGCACCTTATTGGGCGCCGACAGCCTGCTGGCAAAAAATATCAATTGGGAAGGCATGGAACAAGCCATTCCGCCCAAAGGCATCGGCCTTTTTACGAAGGCGCAGGTGAAATTTATGAATGAAGTGGCCGACACAATTTTGCCCGATACCAAAACGCCGGGCGCTAAAGCGGCCAAAACCGGGCAGTTTATGGCCGTTATCGTAAGCGATTGCTACGAACCGGATGCGCAAACGCGCTTCATGGCCGGGCTGGATCAATTGGAGGCCACCTGCAAAAAAATGTACGGCAAATCGTTTATGAAATGCAAGGCTACCGAGCGGCACGACCTCTTGGTGGAATTAGATCATGAACAAAAAGCCTTTCAAAAAGATAAAAAAAGCGACGTTCCGAACCATTATTTCCGGGTAATCAAGGATTTGGTGCTTTGGGGTTATTTTACCTCGGAAATCGGCGCGACACAGGCGCTGCGTTTTGTAGAGATACCGGGGAAGTATGAAACGATTGAGTATAAGAAGGGTGATCGGGCGTGGGGGTAGGATTGGGTGGAGGGTATTGTCATTGACTTAAGGATTTAAGATTTAAGATTACATGATTTAAGATTTTAGATG
>JBAXTB010000571.1:0-2936 GCA_037130425.1 Bacteroidota bacterium | reverse complement strand
ACAGGCCGAAACCCAAACGGGAAGACTTGGCGTTTATTCGTCCCCGGCCTCCAGTTCCTGTTCCAGAACACTCATCTTAACATAATCGATCGATTCCTCAACCGTCGGAATAATCGTCAGGATCGTTTCGAGCCGACTGATCTCGATCAGTTTAACCACCATCGGTTGTAACGGGCCGGTCAGAATGAAGGAGCCGTTGTCTTTCCACAGGCGGTGTCCTGTCAAAATGGCACTCAGGCCGCTGGAGTCTACAAATTTAACTTTTGACAAATCCAGGATCAAATTGCGCACACCTTCCTGATTCTGGAAGATTAAATCGCTTTTCAAACCAGGAGCCATCGTGGAGTTGAGGTTCTCTTCGTCGAGGGAGAGAACGGTATAGTGCTCCTGTTTTTCAATTTTATATTTCATAAATGCCTGATTTTCAACTAAAAAGTAAAAAACATGTATTTCGGTTATTCAGAAACCCGGCAAATGTAGCCAAAGCGCGGCGCTTTTCTCAAAAAAAATTCACGGCTTTTTTACATTGGCTTCAACTGCCATCCCGTCAGGAACCCAAAAGTGTGGCATTGTTTTTTCTCAAAGCGAACTGTGTTGCAACAATCGAAGCGGAAAGCCTGTTAAACTTATGCAAGAAAAAAATGTTAATAGTATCATTTTTGAGTTGCTTTGTATCATACAATTAACCTAAACTTGTCGCAGAATTCAGCAGCTCCGAAATTATTTTGTTTTATCCTGATTTTCAGGCTTTTGAACGCTTAGCTCATGAACAAAAAGTTTTCACCGGTAGTCAAACAAATCATCAACCAAAGCGGCCAGGAGGCCCGGCGGTTGGGGCATGACTATATTGGCGCCGAACACCTTTTACTTGGAATCATTTCAGAACGCGACAGCCTGCCGGTTCGGGTATTGGATGCCCTGTTGGTTGATGTGCATGAGTTGAAAAAGCGACTCGAACGCGCCATCCCCCGTTACAGCGCCTATCCGCCTGCTGAAAATCTGTTCATCGGTGAATTCCAAGTGACGACCCAGGTGCAACGCGTGTTGAAAGTAACCTTTTTGGAAGCGAAAATGATGAAATGTGAAGAGATTTATCCCGAACACCTGATGCTTTCGCTTTTAAAACATTCTGACACCACAGCCACACGGCTGTTAAACGAGTACGACGTGGATTACGAATCATTTAAAAAAGAACTCGAGTACGTGCGCTCGGAACAAGACCTCGCGCACCCAAACCTCTTCAACCAAACGCCTTCCGAAGGATCCGGCGAATACGAAGATGAAGAGGACCGCAGTTTTCGCTCCGGCCAAAAAAGCCAGCAAAAAAGCCGCACCCCCGTGCTGGATAATTTCGGCAGGGACATCACCAAACTGGCAGAAGAAAATAAATTAGACCCCATCATCGGTCGCGAAACCGAGATCGAACGGGTCAGCCAGATTCTGAGCCGCCGCAAGAAAAACAACCCGATCCTGATCGGCGAACCCGGTGTGGGTAAAACCGCTATCGTGGAAGGTCTGGCCTTGCGGATCATGCAGAAAAAAGTAAGCCGCACGCTGTTCAACAAACGCATTGTGATGCTAGACCTGGCTGCTTTAGTAGCCGGCACCAAGTACCGCGGTCAGTTTGAAGAGCGGATCAAGGCGATTATGAACGAATTAGAAAAAAGCCGCGACGTGATTCTCTTCATCGACGAGATTCACACCATCGTAGGCGCTGGAGGCGCAACGGGTTCGCTCGACGCTTCCAATATTTTCAAACCGGCCCTCGCGCGCGGCGAACTCCAATGCATCGGCGCTTCTACGCTGGATGAATACCGCCAGTACATTGAGAAAGACGGCGCACTCGACCGTCGTTTCCAAAAGGTGATGGTGGAACCGCCAAGCCAGGAAGACACCATTCATATTTTGCGCAATATCCAGCCGAAATACGAAGAATTCCACAATGTTATTTATTCGGAAGAAGCCATCAAGGCTTGCGTGCGCCTGAGCGACCGTTATATTACGGATCGTTTCCTACCCGACAAAGCCATTGACGTGCTCGACGAGGTGGGCGCGCGCGTACACCTGAAGAACATCGTGGTACCCAAGCACATCGAAGAACTGGAACAAAAAATTGAAGACCTGAAAGAACAAAAAAATCAGGCCGTCAAGAACCAGCAATACGAAGATGCGGCCAACCTGCGCGATCAGGAAAGCAAATTGGTGCGTCAATTAGAGTTTTCCAAAGTTGAGTGGGAGGAAGAAAGCAAAACCCGCCGTTTCCCGGTGGAAGAAGACGATATTGCCGAAGTAGTGGCCATGATGACCGGTATTCCGGTGCGCAAAGTGGCCCAAAGCGAAAGCAAAAAACTCGTCAGCATGGCCGATGACATCCGCAAGATGGTCATTGGTCAGGACGATGCGATTGCCAAGATCTCGAAAGCCATCCAGCGCAACCGCGTGGGCTTGAAAGATCCGAAAAAACCGATTGGGTCGTTTATTTTCCTTGGACCGACCGGTGTGGGTAAAACCGAACTCGCACGCGCCCTTGCGCGCTACCTGTTCGACACGGAAGATTCGCTGATCCGAATTGATATGTCGGAATACATGGAGAAATTCACAGTAAGCCGTTTGATCGGCGCGCCTCCTGGCTATGTGGGTTATGAAGAAGGCGGTCAACTGACGGAAAAAGTGCGCCGGAAACCATACTCAGTTGTGTTGCTCGATGAAATCGAAAAAGCGCACCCGGATGTGTACAATATTCTGTTGCAAGTGCTCGACGACGGTCAATTGACCGACGGTTTGGGTCGCAAGGTTGATTTCAAAAACACCATCATCATCATGACTTCCAACATCGGCGCACGCCAGTTGAAAGACTTTGGTCAGGGTGTCGGTTTTGCAACCAAAGCACGGAAAGACGCGGAAGAGGAAAACAGCAAAACAGTAATTCAATCGGC
>JBAXTB010000570.1:0-2937 GCA_037130425.1 Bacteroidota bacterium | reverse complement strand
AAAAACCACAGACACTGTTTTGTGCAAACCAAGGCTTCGCAGTCTGGTAAATTCGAGGCAGACAGAACGGAGGTCGGGCGTAGTTGCTAGTAGCCGGACAAGTCAACGGCAACAACTTTCCTTGAATCCGGGGAGTGCCCCATTTGAGTATCAAAAGTGTTCGAGCCGGCGCAGAGATTACAGTGCCCGTGGATTGGGACAAAGGTAGCAAAAAAAAATTTCCAATGCTACGGCCAAATCAGGATTTAACCAAAAGTACGGATCATGGCTTTGTCGTCAATCATCATTTTTATTGACAGAAATAGCCTAAACAAAAAAATATGCTAAAAAAAGTAAAAACCCAAAACCGCATAACGGCCGATACGTTTTACACGAAATAAAAACAAGCAACATTTGTAATGCAGGATTAGTCCCTTCACAGCACCATGATAAAGACGCGAAATATTAACCGATACATCTTGTTCCTGCTATGCCTTGGAGTATACTTCCAAAGCAATGCTCAGATTATTTACTTCAACGACACAAACAGTAAAATTTACCAATTTGATGTAAGCACCTGCACGGCTACGGAAGTATTTGCCGGAAATGCTTACAATGATATGGCGGTTGGTCCGGATACAATGGTGTATGAATTGTTTGGTCAAACCTACTACAAAACAAACTTAGCGACCGGTACAACATCTTTTTTGGCTTTTCATCCAAGCGCCATTGCAACCGCGTTGGAATTTGGCGGAAACGGTTTATTATATGTCATGGGACAAAGCCTGTGGACGGTACATCCAGTTACCGGCGCTTTAACCACAATCGGGCCGCTGCCGTCGGGCTGGTATAGCATAGGCGATTTGGTGTATCAAAACGGGCTGTATTACGGCGCGGTTCAAGCAAACGGGCAGTTAAAACTGGCTTTAATAAACATCACAAATCCGGCTGCATCTACCCTGATTTCAGACTTACCAGGTGCATTTATTGCCGGTGCGTCCGTTGACAATCCAACTTGTCCCAAACAATACTGGTTTAAAGGAACGCCGCCGCCAAATGCCTTGTACGAATACGATGTAAACTCAAATACCTGGTCAGTCGTATGTCCCAATTTTGGATATTTTGTGGGCGGCGCAGGATCTCCTACCGACTATTCCTATCCATATAACTGCGGCTGTATCACGAATGCGGGCACGGTTACCGCCGGCAGTACAAATTACTGTGTACCAAGCCCTGCAATCATTCCTTATAACAACAATGCCTCGCTGGAATCAGGCGATTTGCTGCAATATGTGTTATACTCCAACGCGGGCAATCCGGCGGGCAGTATCCTTGCGCAGGTGAATACACCGACCATCGCGTTCAACGCTAATACGATGCAAACCAATGTTACGTATTATGTAGCAACAGTGGCCGGCAATGCTCTGAACGGGAATGTGGATTTGAACGATCCCTGCCTCGATTTTTCCAATGCGGCAGAGGTAATCTGGAAACCAAAGCCTACGGTAGCCTTTACGACCGGCAACCCAAACCTCTGCCAAGGCGCCTGCAAAACACTGAATGTGACGTTGACGGGTACGCCGCCATTTTCTTTAACCTATAATACCCCGGCATTTACAGGTCTGAGCGAAACATTTAATGCGACTACCGGCTTTTTGCAGGTTTGCGCGCCGCTGGGGGCGATTATTGGGAATTTCAATGTGGTTGCGACAGCATTAACGGATGCAAATTGTACATGTGAGTAAATCGGGATACCATTCCAACCCCTTCCCAATCAATCCACTACATTGCCCAATTTTAGCAAAAAATCTCCAAAAAACGCCAAGGCTACGCATATATCTTTGTACACTGCAACATGGCAAGCGCCGACTACCAACATGCGCTTTGCCTTTACTTATCATTTTAAAACAACTATATCCATGAGAAACCTGTGCGTTATGCTGCTTTTGCTCGCTGCCCAATTTGCCTCGGCCCAAGCCTATTTGCCGATTGTTCATCCTGCCAATGAGTGGACCGTTAAACACTACGAATTTTTCGCGAACACCCGCCGTAAATACCGGTTCTCGCCTGATACGGTGTTGATTAACGGGAAATACTATTACGAACTGAAATATGATGACAATTTGATGGGCGCACGTTCCACCAACCGGTTTTACCGCGAGGAGAACGGCTTCGTTTATACGTCTGAAGGAGTCGTGTTGTATGACCTGAAACTCGGCGTTACGGATACGCTGCCTTCCAATAACCCGTACCAGCATACCCGAACGGTGACTACGGTGGGAACAACTATATTAAACGACAATCTGACGCGCAAAACCATGCGGGTGGAATGCGACAGCAATGCAATCGGCGCGCCGATTACCGTCGTGGAAGGCATCGGAGATCTTGAAGAATTTTTCTACTCGGCAGTGCAGTGTATCAATCCGTTTGACGGCCCAACGGACTTGTTGCTGTGCTTTTCGGTGAACGGGCAAATCATTTATATGAAGGCCGGCGAAAGCTGCGAACTAAGCTCGACGAGCCTGCCCGGTAATTGGACGCGGGCCTCCGTGTATCCAAACCCGACAAGTGAGCGGCTTTATTTGGATATTTCAAGCACTGATGCCGAACTGATGGTTTATAACAGTCTGGGAATGTGTGTGTTAAATCAACATTGCGCGGTGGTCGGCGGTTTGCTGTCGGCGGATGTTTCGGGCTTGCGTGCGGGTAGTTATTGGGGCGTGGCGCGGAGTGCGGATGGAAAAATGTATGCTTTTGGGTTTGTAAAGGGAAAAGATTAGTTTGGGAGAGGATCGCCGAGCGCAGTTTTATTCACCACAGATTGCTCAGATTTTCACAGATTTTAGTTTTTTACATAATCTGTGGAAATCTGTGGAATCTGTGGTGGGCTTTTCTGCTCGTTCGGCAATGCCGAGCGCAGTTTTATTCACCACAGATTGCTCAGATTTTCACAGATTT
>JBAXTB010000057.1:0-20928 GCA_037130425.1 Bacteroidota bacterium | reverse complement strand
TGTTTTTGGGAAATTATAATACACCCAAATTTCATAAGGCGGCGCGCTGGGGTCGTCTTCCACGTGAATCAGATCGTCGGGCCTGCCGAAACGGAGGTACGTGCGGCCCCGATCGGTTTCAAATCCGTAACGGAAACCGCTTTTGAATTTTTCATGTACCGCGTTGGCTTGTTCGATATAGTTTTTAAACGCCTTCTCCGGGTTGTTTTGATCTACTTCCACAAAGTGCTTGAAGATAAAAAAGCGCATTTGTTTCAAATCACCCGATTTCAACACATTTTTGAGCATTTCCTGGTCGCTGGAAGGTACCACTGCTGAAATGGCCCGCAGGCTGTACCGCAACGAAGTTTCGTCTAAGTTCTGGACAAATTGATGTTCCAACTCACTGTCTGTCAGTGTATTAGGGTCAAATTGCAGGTACGGATTGCTGCGCTGAAACCCAATGCTGCGGCTGGTTAGCAACTCGTTGGCATTGGAACGAAATTCAACGGTTAGCAGATAATTCCCGCTTTCGAGTTTACTGATGTCCATTTGAACCAACACGGCATCAATGGACGACGCTTTTTTGCGTTGCGAACCAACAGACACCATGCTTTTTGTTCCATTGCCCGATTCCTTTTCAATAAAGTAACGCACCTGATATGCGCCGTCGGAAACCGCTAAATCTGAGTGATAAATTTCAGCATAAAACGCGAGTTTCACGCCGTCACGGTCGTAAAATCCAAATGGCAGCGGCTCCAAAAAATACCCGTTTTTGGTAAACGGACTGGTTGATACATCCGGGCGAAATCCCCGAAGCAATTGAATATCAGATAAATACAGTTTGTTTTCAACCGATACGTTGAGCGGCGCCTTGAAAACGTCCTTGTTATCTGCCTTATTTATATCCTGAAACGTCACTTCCAACGTGTAAGTCCCGTTGGGCACAGACAAGCGTTTCACATCAAGCAGCGCCTGGGGTGAACCAACGAGCGGACTGTTGAGCAAATATTTTTCGTAGTTTACGACGTCTTCTCCGCGTTTAACCATAATCAGCACTTCAACACCCGCCTGTAAATGCGTGCTATCGACCGTTTTATAGGTAACGGTAAGCGCCGCTATTTCAAGGTTTACTTCAATATATGGTTTGTCGGGTGTGGCAAAAACGGCAAAAGAAACCCCCGCGTCGAGCGAGCGGGCGCTAAAGGGCAATGCCAGAAACAGCAGGAATCCGGCGCATCGTTGTAAAAATGGAAGGTTTTTCATAGCAATTGTGTTCGAAAATGAATAAGACATTCCAAAAGTCAGGTTTCTGGGGCAAAAATCAAAAACTTGTTTTGCCAAAAGTCAGGTTTCTGAAAATAATAAAAACATAAGCCATCCCGAATTTTTCAGAATGGCTTATATTTAACACATTTAAAACAGCGGCAAAGAGCGGTATTACTCCTTTTTTTCAATCATAATCCTGCCAGGGCGATTCGCCACTTCCCATGCGGTGTAAAAAGCGAGTTTTGCGCGTTTGGCTAAAGCGTCGAAATTGATTTTATCGGCCGTATCTGTTGGGCGGTGGTAATCGGCGTGCGTGCCATTGAAATAGAAAATAGCCGGAATGCCTTTTTCCGCAAAATTGTAGTGGTCGCTGCGCTCGTAGTAGTGATTTGGGTCGTCTTTGGCGTTGTATTTATAATCGAGCTCAAGTTTGTCGTGCTCCTCGTTCACACGCTCGTTAATCTCGTGCAAATCAGGGCTAAGACGATCAGAACCAATTACATAAATATAATTAGGATTATCTTTGTGTTTTTCGTCAAGACGCCCGATCATGTCAATATTAACATCAACTACCGTTTTTTCAAGCGGAAAAACAGGGAACTCTGTATAATATTTAGAACCCAACAAACCTTTCTCTTCGCCGCTGACCAACATACAAACAACCGTCCGCTTTGGGCCGATGCCTTGTTTTTTAGCCTCCTGAAACGCTTTAGCAATAGCAATTACACCTGAAGATCCGGAAGCATTATCATCTGCGCCGTGGTAAATAACCGAAGTATCGGGCATACCCAAGTGGTCGTAGTGCGCAGTCACAAACACATACTCTTTTTTCATTTCTTCGTCCGTACCTTCTATCACAGCCAGCACGTTGGAACCTTCCAATATTTTGCTGTCCTTATCAAGCCGCACTTCTATTTTCGACTTGATTTTGACGGCCTTAAACTTTTCACCGGCTTGAAGGTCTTTGATCGCTTCCTGTACTTTTTCAGCCTTGTCGCCCATGATCGCAGTGGCCAATTCCGGTGAAACGAACACGTTGTTAATCATATCAGCCGACAGTTTGCTTTCGTTTGAAGCAACCGGTTTCCAGCCGTAAGAAGACAGCAGTTTGCGGTTGTTTTTCAGATTTTCCGCAATTTTCGGATCAATAATAAAGGCAATCGTAGCGCCTTTAGTTTTGGCTATCTGTACTTTTTTCTTCCAGTTGATCGACCAATCCGAACGGAATAAAGTGCCGGTAATCAGCGAGTTACCCTTCGCGTCGAGCGGTTCGCCGTCGTAGAAAATCACGGCTTTCCCTTGCACGTCCGCTTTGCCATAATCGCTGTATTTCGGGTCGTCAATGCCGTAACCCACAAAAACGACCTCTTTTGTGGAAATCAGCGGATTGTCCGGGTTAAGTGCCGGATAAACATAAAAATCAGCCCGGTTTTTGTATTCTTTATCACCCACTTTCAAGCCAATGTCCGTCCAGGAATCGTTGGACAGCATGATCTTTTGGAAATAAGAATTACGGTCGCCTTTGGCCGGAATGCCGGCGTCTTTAAACTGTTTTGCGATAAAATCAGCGGCTTTACGTTGGCCTTCCTGGCCGGTTTCACGTCCTTGCATGGCATTGGAAGCAAGCACATCGAGCACCGCTTTCAGGTCGGCTGCCGTGATGGTTTGGGCAAAGGGCTGAGGGTCCGCCATCAGGTAATGGCGTTTTTTCTTTTTAACAGGAATATTAAGCTGGTATTGTTGGCTCATTGATTTGATGGAATCTGTTTGAGCAGAAAGCATCGTGCCAGGTAACAAAAAGAAAAGCAAATAGCGTAGTTTCATTATAAAATTTAAAATTTGAGTGTTCAAAAAAGCAATCATGCCGATTGGGACAATATTTTCCTGCAACGATCGCGCCGGAAATAGACGAGCAACTTACTTTTTTTCAAATTATGCCGCAAATATCCGTATTCCCAAGCTTTGAAAGTTGCCTAAAACGTTTGTTTCATGCTTAAGCAGCCCAAAAATCGACTGAATCAGGATATTCATCTATGTTGGTCGTTGGTACGAATTAAAATGCGCAAGCGTAATATTGAAGTTATGGCGTTTGATTAAGGAAATACAATATATTTTGATTTACTTTTGCCTTATCTTTTAACCATACTCCCGCCTTTCATGAAAAAGATCATATTGTTCTCGCTGCTTGCTTGTGCCGCCCAGTTTTGGATCGGCTGCGGCTCCAAACAAAAAGATGAGCCGACTTTTAAAACGGCCGATTTCAGCGCGCAACTTGCAAACGACTGGTTTTCGCTGACCCTTCAGATCACAAAAGAGACTTCCGGATTTACCCCGCCTGTGGCAGCCCGCTCATTTGGGTACACCGGCCTTACCTTGTATGAAGCGGTCGTGGGCGGAATGCCGGAATATCGCTCCTTGCAAGGACATTTGAACGGCTTGGTGGCCGATGCATTACCGGCTCCGGTTGCCAATCAGACTTACCACTGGGGTATTTGCGCCAATCGCGCGCTCGCGTACCTGACGGCTAATCTGTATAAAATGGCCTCAGCCGAAAACTTAGCCAAAATTACGGCGCTTGAAAAACAGTACGAAGCGCAATTCTCGGCGGATGTGAGCACGGACGTTTTTGACCGATCCAAAGATTATGGCGAAGCAATCGGTAAGGCCATGTACGTATACGCCCAGGGCGACGGGCAATCGGATGCGTACACGAGTAATTACCCGGCATCCTACGTGGTGCCGAAGTTTGCGGGCGCCTGGGTTCCGACCCCACCTGCGTACCAACCGATTCCGATGCAGCCTTACTGGGGATCTGTTCGCACGTTTGCGGGCGGTTCCATGGAAAACAGCCAGCCGCCTGCGCACCCAAGCTACTCGACTTCTCCGCTTTCTGTTTTTTATGCGCAAGCCCTTGAGGTATATACGGTTACATCAAATTTGACCGATGAACAAACCAAGATTGCACAATTCTGGAGCGATGAGCCAGGTAAAACGGCTACGCCGCCGGGGCATTCCATTTCTATCTTGAAACAAGTGCTGGACGCAAAAAAATCGGATCTGGCCGTGGCCGCTGAAGCATACGCAAAAGTGGGAATGGGCCTGCACGACGCCTTCGTTTCTTGCTGGAAATGCAAATATGATTTCAACTTGCTGCGACCAATTTCATACATCCGCGAAAGAATTGATCCAAGTTATAATTCGCTGCTGACCACGCCGCCGTTTCCGGAATTCACTTCCGGCCACTCGGTACAATCGGGCGCAACAGCGCAGATTTTATCTGAATTGTTCGGCTACAACGTTGGCTTTACCGACCAAACGCATGTTGGCCGAACCGATATTGACGGTTCACCGCGCCATTTTGATTCCTTTTTTGACGCGGCCAATGAAGCCGCTATCTCGCGCTTGTACGGTGGCATCCATTATCGTGCAGGCATTGAATTGGGCCTTGAACAGGGTGTTCAGGTGGGAAAAATGGTGAGCGCGTTGCCGTTTAGGAAGTGATCTCCTTTCCAAAGTTGCGTTAATTACTGAAATCGACATCGGGCCGTGTATCGTTGACCTTTTTTTTCAGGTTAGAAGTAACATGTCTGTTGAGCGGAAGTTGTACTGAAATTTTGTAGAAACGCACTTCCCGGCGGGTCATTGATTCCTGGTATGCATTGGGCTGATTGTAAATGGAAATTTGCCTTCTTGAATCAAAAATGTCGTTCATCATAAAGGCGATATTTCCTCTGTTGTTCCAAAATGAACGACGGATAGCAAAATCCAACCCTGCTTCGGCGCCTCGGTAACCTTGCAGGCTTAGGGTTTTGAAGTTGTAATTGCCGGTTAATTGAACTTCAAAATTGGATTTAAATTTATAAATCAGATTCAATTTAGTTCTTGAAGTCCAAAGGCTTTTGGAAGTAGAATCTGTTTGCAGGGTGTAATAATACAAGTCTACATTGGGTACCAAAGTGAAGCTATTGCCCAAATAAATGGTCGCAATATTTTGCCAACCGCCGTGGATATCCACTTTGGCGTTGATGAAACTTGTGATCAAAACGGTGGAATCTGTAGGTGAAATCGTCGTAAATGGTTTGATGGTATTGTCTTCGTAGATGTAGTAAAGCGATGAAAACCATTTGTTTTTACCAAAGGTCTTGGTCAAATTCAATTCTACCGTATTTACAAACTCGGGTTGCAGTGCCGGATTGCCAATGGTGATATTTTGTTTGTCATTGGCCTGAATGCCGATAAAAATCTGCCGCCAACCGGGCCTTTCTATTTTGCGGCTTCCATCCAGCCCGATCTCGGTATTGTCATTCAGTTTTTTGCTCAGGCTGAAAGAAGGAAACAAGGACTTGATCCAGTTTTTTCCTGTTGGAGCAGGGTAATAATAACCAAAAGTAGAAGGGGGCAACATCCTTGATTTGCCCTCCAGGCTTGATTGTTCGATTCTTAGTCCGACCTCGAGGTTGAAACCATGTCGTAACTGAGTGGAATACAGCATATACGCGGCATTCACGGTTTCGGTGATGCGGGCATTTTGAGAATAATCGGGTTGCAGCATAAAAGGCCCGGCATCTAATTGCTGATTGAAAAAATATTGCTGGTTCCTAATATAGGTGAGGCTGCGCAGACCCATTTCCCATTTGGTCGAATCATTAACCGGTTGCACAAAATCCAATTGGGTTACGATTTGATTGCCGATAGAGCTGCCGGTAATTTTGTCATTTTCAGGGGAATTTGGTTGATTGGTTCCATCGCTGTTCAAGGAAACGGTGCGCCAATCGGCCGCATTCGACACGCGGTTGTGGTTATAAGCGGAAAGGAAACTAAGTTTTTTCCCCTTGCGGGAATAAGTATGTGTCCAATCAAGTTCCAGACCGTCGTTCTGCAATTTATTTTGGGGGGTAGTGTTCCGGGCGCCATAAGAGGAAAGCAAATGGGCGCTGTCAAAGTATTTGAATTCTTGCGCCGTAATGCTATTATATTGCCCGGAAACGAAGGCCCCTGTAAGCGCAATTACATTGCGCTTATTCGGCGAATAATCCGCTGAAAGCCGGATATTCTGGAAGTTATTGTTTAATTTGATCTGGGTATTTTGATCATAAAAACTGGTAATAGATCCAGTTTGATCGAAATTTTTCCGATAATTGTAATTATTCAACGGATTTTTGGTCGCATTCAGGTTGTACATGCTGGAAAAGCCCCACTTCCCACTGCGCCACTCTATGTTCAGCATACCGTCGTAGCGGTTGTTATTGCCGATGCCGCCGTTTATCAGACCGTTGAACCCCTTTGACCGGTTTTTTTTCAAAATCAAATTAACAATTCCGCCCGCTGCTGCGGCTTCATATTTGGCGGAAGGATTAGAAATGACCTCTACCGATTCGATTTGATTGGCGGGTATTTGCGCTAAACTCAGCGGGGTCGGCTTGCCATTCACGTAGATCGTAGCCGTTGAATTGCGTAGGACGGCATTTCCGTTTTCATCTATGGAAACAGTAGGAATACTCCTCAATAAATTTTCCGCTGTTCCTCCGCTGAAGGTGATGCCGTCGCCTACATTAAACACCTGCTTGTCGAGATTCAGTTTGGCGGCACTTTTTTGCGCTTTTACGCTTACTTCTTTTAATATTTTGGTATCTGAAGTAAGTTTTAAAGCATTTAAAAGGGTATTCTCATGGATAAAACAAAACGTGTCCTGAGATTTATATCCCAACAAAGAAACACTGATTTTAACCGTTCCGGCGCTTATATGTTGAAATTCGAATGCGCCGTTTTCATCGGTATTTTTTCCAAGCCGCAAGGTATCGGCATCGTGTGTTTGAAAAAGAAGGACGGTTGCAAAAGGCAATGGCTCGCCGGAGATGGCATCTACCACTTTTCCACGAATGTTGTAAGGGGATTGCGCCATCCCCCTTACAGCTATTAAAAGCAACAGGCAATTAAAAATTTTCTTCATCAATTCAAATGCGGTAATATCCGAAGGATTCCTTCAACGCGCTACAAATAAACACCATGAAGTTCAACCTCCTGCTCAGCCCTCACAAACCCTTTTTCCCAATAATATCCTCCACACGATAAAATTGAAAAGTTCTGTTGTTTGACATAGCCACAAAAATACCTTTGGGGAAAGTTGCATTCAAAGGCATATTCAAAACATCCGACCCATCGCTTTCCCGTGTTTGAGCTTTTACGATTCGTTCTTCTTTATGGTTGTTCGGGTTGCCGTTGTATCCCTCCCTTGCATACAAATGAAATTTATCTGCCTGCTGATCTGACAATATGATGTATCCCGTACCGTCTTTATTTTTGTAAATGGACAATCCCTCATGATCCCCGGCAATGCCGGTTGTGGCAAACAGTGCCAATTCCTCATTTCCCTTTGCTGCATCGGCATAATATTTCCGAACCCCCACTCTTTCTTCGGAGTAATACACATAACCCAATTCATCGTCGACCACAATGGCTTCAATTTCTTTTTTACCGCTGAATTTGCCTAAGCCCCGCACTTTTTTGCCGACGACAAAGCCATTTTTGCTCGTTAGTTCATATTGATAGAGGTAATTATTTAGCGGCCCCTTTTTTCTGCTGACAAAGGCAAAAATATGCTTGTTCTTATCTTTATAAAGTCCGATTCCCATGGGCGCGCGCAGCGAGTCATCCTCAAAAACAGGAATTCCGCCGTTGTCTATGAATTTACAATCGGGCAATGAAAGTACCCGTATCATATCACGGTCGCGCTCCGTAAAAACAGCGATGTCGATATTTTTCCCATTCAAGGAAAATCCATATTCGATGTCGATATTATTCGAACGTTTCACATTGGTAATACATCGTGCCGAATCCAATTTTCCATCAAGATGAAAAACATAAATCCCTCCGCCGGCACCGCCTTTGTCGGTTCCCAGAATCAGGCTTTGGGCGGGATCCTCGCTGTTGTACCATATAGCAGGGTCGTCTGTATCGTTCGGGGTTTGTTGGCTTACAACAACCGGAATTACTTCTTTTATGGGGATTATCGACGTTTTATTAGAGCAGTTAAATAATAACAGCACCACAGAAATCGCACAAAACCATGTGATTACCTTATTCATTTTTATCTTATTTTTAAACCAGACCTTGAGCATGTGAAAAATAACCCAATGGATTTAGGTTCTTATTGAGCCATTATATCCAGAACAATAAAAGAGCCTGGGGCTAATTTGGATTTTTCACCGGCCTGAACGGGTTCAGAATTAGCCGTCGGAAGGTAAACATGGTGGGTCAACTGATTTATGGCAATGGTTTTGGCGCCGGTTTGGGTAGGTAATGTTTCTATGACTGAAAATTTATCACCTGTGCTTTCCTGAACGATGGTAAGCGTACCTTCTCCGTTTGAACTGTATGCCCTTTTTAAAACGGGATCAAAGGCTGCGCCATCTGCTTTTCCGCCAATGGGGAGTTTTGTAATAACTGCGCCATTTTCAGCATTCAGCACCATCATTAATTTATTGGCACAAACAGTGAATAAGCGCTGTGTTTCGTTATCAAGGGCTAAGCCGGTAGGTTCTTCTCCGGGAGCAATGGGCCAAACATGCTCAACTTTATAGGTAGTGGAATTAATAACGGCAATGGCACTGGCGCTTTCAAGGTTTACGTAAATTTTACCTTTGCCATCGGTTACGGAAAGTTCAGGGTTCCCGGTAAAATCCACGGTGGCAACCATGTTGTTGTTTGAAGGATCAATGACATTCGCATTGTTGGAATGTCCATTGAATACAAAAACTTTCTTACTAAAAGCATCATATAAAATAGCATCAGGACTTTTTCCGACGGCAACCGTTTTCAGGGTTTCAAAAGTCCTCGTATCAAATATCGTTACCATATTGTCGTTCTTTGTGCTGATAAAGCCCTTATTGAATTCGGGCGCCACAGCAATGCCATGCACTCCTTTAAGGCCGAGCACTTGACCGACAAGTTCCCCCTTCGCCTCGTCAACAACCTGTACCCGGTCGCCGTGGGATACGTAGAGTCGGCCGGCCTGGTCATCGGAGAAAAGGAGATCCCATTTCTGGTCGCCGTCCAGATGAATTTTATTCACAATTTTGTAATTGGAACTGGTTTGGGCTTGTGCGAAGCACAGCGAATTACCCAAAATAAATGCGCAAATAATAAATTTATTCCTCATGTTAACTTTTATGAAGCATGGGCTATGCCGAGTTTTTCAGACGACACACGGTGCGTGTGTCGTCCGAAAAATCCGACATGACTCATCATTGAAAATTAGATAAAACTTACGGTTTTGAAGTCGGCAAATGTTTGTTGCCGGTACCGTCGCTTGGGTATGCGCCCATGTCTTTGTTCAGGGGCATGTTGGAGCCGATGGAGTAAGGAAACAGCACACCGCTGGTCGTTCCTGTGTTCCGTGCAGGCGAACCTGCCGCCAAGGAAGGAATATTTTTATCCAGGTTATCAACAGTTATATCCATATCCCAATGCGTGAATACAGAACCGCAAGCGGTAAGCCCATAATCAATTTTGTCGGTAGCCTGCGCAACACCGTTAGAACCAACGATATAGGCATGGTTCGTATCGTCGTTGGTAGAGTCGGAAGCCGCAGCGTAGTACATAAAGATCAGGTTGTTGCTGTATTTGGTATTGGCCATATCCGCGCCCGTTGCGCCGCTTGCGAGGTGGATTCCGTTACGACAACCTACGATCACGTTGTTGTAAATGTTGCCGGCAGAATTTTGGTCTAAATAAATAGCGGATGAAAGTTCGCCGATTTTCCGCCAGTTTCCGTTCACGAAGGTATTATTGTAAATATTAAACTTTGTTTCGGGAAGCGGAACTGTTTTGCTGGTATTTAACTTAATGCCGCTATTGGCTGAGCTCCAAATGTAGTTGTACGCAAAGTCGCCATGCGCGCCTTTTTTGATGTTTACCAAATCACCGTCAGAACCTCCTAAGCGTTGTAAAACATTTCTTTTAACACTACAAGTAATATCGCCCACGAGGTGAATGGCATCATCAATACCGCCAAACATCCAGTTGTCTTCAAAAATAATTTTAGCGCCGCCATGGTATGTTTGGGTGCCTTCCACATCAAAACTGGCTTGAGCGCTTCCGCTTGCATCCGGGCCGCCTGTGTAATTGATATGGGTAAACGTTACACATACATAAAGCGAAGAGGAGTCTATCAGGAAGCCGCCCCAGTAGCCTGTTTGGCCAAGGTTAGCATAAGCGCCCGCTTCATTATTGGTTGTAAACGTGATTGGTTTTGCTTCTGTTCCTTTGCAAATCAATGTACCAGCAATTTCAAAATGGTAGTTTCCGGTAGCAATTACTTTTGCTCCCGGCGAAACGCCGAAAGAGTCTGTCTTGTTCACGAACACGTCTCCATCCAGGTAATACGTGGAATCCGGTTTTAAACTACCCTTCAAGGTGCCTTTTAGGTGGCTTCCCGTAATATAAGAACCAACTGGCGGAGGGGTATCGTTTGTTGAGGTATCGTCTTCTTTCTTACAGGCATTTAATGCGAATGCCAGTATCCCAGCGGATAGTAAGGCCAACTTGAAATGTTTCATTTTTTATTATTTTAAATGTTGAAAAGAATTGCGATGGTTTGAATGAATGTTTTCATTACTGCATTTATCCTTTTTGCTAAAAAGTATATTTTAGTTCTAAAGCATAAACTTGATAGTTATAGGCTTTTCTTATCAAGGTATTATCTTCTTCTTTTATGTACCACGAAATGGGGCTGTTCAATAAATTGGAGGCTTTGAAGGTTATAAAAAACTTTGCGCGGATTCTCTGTTGCAGGGTAAAGCCTAAGTTATTGTAATTGGCCTGGTAGCGGTTAAAATGAAGGTGGCTGTTGTTTAGGGCGGACAAATTTGTTCCTTGCAGGGTATAGGTAATGCTTGATTTTAACCCTAAATGTCTGTTGTGGTATGACAAACCGGCGTTCAAAAGATGGGGCGATTGGCCAACGAGTGTGCGGGTGTAATTAACGGTCGGATTGGCAATTAGGACGCCGTCTTTGTAAACGAAATCAATGGCTTTGTCTGAGATTTTTGAGTGGGTATAAGTGTAATTAGCACTGATTTCCAAATTCCCGAAATATTTTGAAGCAACCAACTCCAGGCCGTAATTTGTCGTGGGCGTTATTACATTGGTAGGCGTTGAATTATCGCTTTGGTTTAATATGTCTTCAATTGCATTGTCTATCTTTTTATAGAATACTCCGGCAGAAAAAACCTCATCCGGTTTAGGATAAATTTCATAACGCGCATCAAAACAACTGGCGTATGCCGGCTTTAAATTAGGATTGCCGCTCTGCCCTCCAGCCCTTGGATTATTATAAGGAATTAATTCAGTATAATTCGGCCGGTTTAAACCTCGATAATAAGACATTCGAAGGTTTTGTCGCTCTGTAAATTTATAGGTCAGGTGTAGGCTTGGGAAAAAGTCGGAATTATACTTGGTGGCCTTTGCAATGGGGGTTTGTATATTGTTCTGGTTGTGCTCTGTATGCAAATACGTGTGTTCAAACCTTACTCCGGTTACCACCTGAAGTTTTCCAAAAGTCGAATTCACCATACAATACCCTGCGCCTACATTTTCCCATGCCCTGTAATTGCCCGGATTTAAGTACGCATTTCCTTTTTTCTCCTGGTCATTTTGGTTGTTCCTTAATGGTACGGTAAGCAGATCCGGATTTGGGAAGTATTTATAGTTGTTGGGGGAATTATCGTCATACGGTTGAAAGAAATATTCATTTGCATAGTTCTTTCTGAATTTACTCCTATACATGCCGCCCGCCTTAAAATCGAACAAATGGTGGAAAAGAATCGGTTTGTATGCAATATTGAGGTAAGCCGATTTGTTTTCGTCGATATCCCATTGCCAGTCTCGCACAACTGGCCGAGAATAATTGAGGGTCGGCGGGTTGCTGCCCCCTTGAGCCAATTCGACAGTGGCAAAGTCTGGAGAATTAGAGTTTGCTTTGGCGTAAAGTACCGTCCAGTCCAAACTCAGGTGTTCCAAAAGATCATGTTCACCCTTTAAAGTATAGCACGCGATACCCGAATTATCGGTTTCAGTTTGTGTGGCAATAGGGCGAGTAAATTGGCCGCCATTTTCGGTTTGATGGTCGGCATACTCCCGCACCCTTAATTCATTGCTCTGAAACAAGGAACTGTAGAAGTTTATCCGATTGTTCCGGTTAAATCTATAGTCTATTTTTGCGTAGCCGCCCAGCCGTTTTTGACTTTTACTGTACACCTGATGTTCCGTGTACTCGGCTGAAGGTTTTCCATCTTTAAGCGCCGGTACATAACTCGTATAATCGTATGTATTTGCCGCAGAATTGTCTTGAAAATTGAGCGCAAACAGGACGCCAAGTTTTTTATTTAAAAACCTTTTTCCGCCTGAAAACCCTCCATTGAAATTGGGAATTGCGGTTTTGGTTTTTACTACTAAGTTTTGTCTGGGGAATTGAGATTCCTCCGCCAAATAATCGGGGCCGTACAATGCGCTAAAATCCTTTTTGGCCACCGTGCTTTTATCGAAGGTCAAAAAGTCGTGGTTAAAATAATATTGGTTATAGCCCGAACCCGCCTGTACTTTAAAAAAAGCGGTATCGGGGGCCAGTTTCATCTTAATATTTACGGTGCCTCCGATTCCGTCGGCTTCCAAATCGGGGGTTAAGGCTTTAATGACCTCTATACGTCCAACCAAATCCGAACCGATCAGGTCTAAATTCACCGAACGCCCCGAAGAACTTGTGCTTGGCATCACCACGCCATCGACCAAAGCGCTGTTGTACCGCGTGGGCATGCCGCGTATCATTAAATGGGAATTGCTGCCGAAACTGTTCTTGGTCATTGAGACGCCCGAAATGCGTTGCATGACGTCCGCGACGACCAAATCGGGCAGGGATTCGATTTTTTCGGCACTCATGATATTTACGACCTGAACAGCGTTCTTCTCAGAACTGCGGGCGCTTCTTTCAGAACCTTCAATATGGGCGGCCGTTACCGTAACTTCTCCAACTTGCGCGTTTTGGGGCGTAAGGCTAAAGTTTAGGCGAACGACCTCGTTGCTTCCGATGCGCAGACTTTTTTCTGCATTAATATAACCTATGTATTCAACCTGTAGCGTATAGGCGCCTTTGGGTATTTTGCTGAAAATATAGGAGCCATCCTCCCCGGAAATGGTTTTTTGGTTCAATTCTTTGATGAAAATGGTAGCCCCCGACAATATTTCACCTGAATTGGCATCTTTAATCGTTCCTTTTATTTCAGATGAAAAAGCCTCGGTTTTTAAAAAAAGGCAACAGACAATAAATATTATCAATGTTTTAAACATTAGTGATATTTAGTTTTAAAAATATAGAGTAAGGTAACGGGCTTTTACATCGGTGTTGGTATAAAGCAGTTAAGTTACAGTTAATTTAGCGTAAGGTTCTCATTTTTTCTTTGTATTGTATTGATTATCAATAAGTTATGAATTTAGCATAATAATACTTTAAAATATATTCAATCCCTTAAACCATTGGGGCAGTATAAAAAAGGGGTTGCAAAACTTAATTTGCAACCCCTTGACTCTTTTGAGCGGACAACGAGACTCGAACTCGCGACTTCCAGCTTGGGAAGCTAGCGCTCTACCAACTGAGCTATGTCCGCATGTGTCCACAAATGTAATCTTCTTTGCAAAAGGAAAAAAACTTTTTTTGAAAAACGGGAAAACTGGCACAGGATTTGAACCTTAAAATATGTTGCCGAAGGGCGCTAAACACAATCCAAATCATACTGCCAAGGTTCCCGATGCTGGTCAGAATACAATGAGAAAACGACCTTTCGGATACACAAGACTACGATTATGACTATTCAAGATTCGCACGTAAAGGAAGGTTATGCCATCGCCGATAATGGCGTTGAACTGCTTCAAAATTCTCCCAACCCATTTATTGAAATGACCTTGCTTTGGTTCCGTTTACCTGCCATTGCAGAAGTGGCGCTGCGCATTTTTGATGCGATGGGAAAGGAAATCAGTGTGAAATCAGGCATTTATAATCCGGGTGAAAACCACCTGGTGCTGCACCGGGCCGATTTGAGAGAGCCTGGTTTTTATACCTGCCGTTTGGAAACGCCGTTTGGTTCGGCCAGCCGCAAATTAATGATGTATTAAAATGACAATTGACAGTTGATGTATGTCCTTTTTAAAGGGTTTCATCAACTGTCAATGGCTCATTTTTTTTAATCCACGATCAACATTCCCGTTGAAGTCGTCTGTGGCGCCCGCCCCGGCGGCTTTTTTTATGCCCGGCGGGGTAGGGGAGGTTCAATTAGAACAATTCAACGCCTGCAAAGTGAAACGCGCCTTCGATGGCTGCATTTTCGTCGCTGTCCGAACCATGCACAGCATTTTCGCCGATGCTGGTTGCGTATTTTGCGCGGATGGTGCCAGGCTCAGCGTTTGCCGGGTTGGTGGCGCCGATCAGCGTGCGGAAAGTTTCTACCGCGTTCTCTTTTTCAAGAATCGCCGCTACAATCGGGCCGCTGCTCATAAAGTCGCAAAGTTCGCCATAAAAACCGCGCTCAGCGTGTACGGCATAAAATTCGCCTGCTTTTTCGCGGCTCAATTTGGTCAGTTTCATCGCAACAATGCGAAAACCAGCCTCATTAATCATTTGAAGGATGTTGCCAATGTTGCCGGCGCGCACTGCGTCGGGCTTAATCATGGTAAAGGTTCTGTTGCCAGCCATATTTTCGAGATGTTTAAAACATTTATAAAATGGCCGCAAAGGTACAGCGAGATTTTATTTCAAACGGGTGCTAAAAAGCGCTTTTCTAAAAAATAATATCCTGTTAACCTTCAAGTCCGCGTTATTTGCCGTACTTTTGCAGCCTTTTAAGGGATCAAGTGTGATGACTTAAGTTCCCCAAATCCAATTTTTTCTTACCCACTGCAATGGAGTTTTCTTCCGATCTTAAACAACTGATTCGCGTGCCGCAAAATGTGGCCATTTTTTCGCATCGCAATCCCGACGGCGATGCTATCGGAAGTTCGCTTGCTATGTACCATTATTTGACGGGGTATGGTCATACGGTTCATGTTATTTTTCCTTCCGAATTTCCGATTGAATTCGAGGCCTTGCCCGGTTCGGAGGAAATTTTGATTTGGGATATCCACACGGAAGAGTGCAAACAGGTATTGAACCGCAAAAACCTCTTTATTTTCCTTGATTTCAACGCCTACAACCGCATCGACCGGCTCGGCGATTATGTGAAAGAGTTGCCCGGAACGCGTATCCTGATCGACCACCATTTGTATCCCGATCCGATTGCCGATTATATGTTTTCGGATACGGACGCCAGCAGCACTTGCGAGTTGGTATACCGTTTTATTACGGGTTTGGGTGATGAAATGAAAATAGACCCAATCATCGGAAAGTGCATTTATACCGGATTGGTGACAGACACGGGGTCGTTTCGCTACGCCACTAACCCGGCCGTGTACCGCATTGCCGCAGCGCTGGTGGAACGCGGAACCGATGACACCGCCGTGCAGGATATGATTTTTAACTCTCAGACAGAGAAAAATCTCCGGCTTTTAGGGCATTGTCTCGTCAATCGGATGGAATACATGCCCGAATACAGAACCGCCCTGATTTGGTTGTCAAAAAAAGACTACGAGATGTTTAATATCCAGCGCGGCGATACGGAAGGGATTGTGAATTATCTTTTGAGCATCAAAGATGTCCGCTTAGCGGTATTTATACACAATCAACCGACGGTGGTTAAGTTAAGTTTGCGCTCCAAAGGCGATTTGGATGTGCAGGACATCTGTAAAAAGCATTTTAACGGCGGCGGGCACAAAAATGCCGCCGGCGCATATTCGCATGACAGCCTGAAATCGACCATTGAGAAGTTTAAAAATCTCTTACCTGAATACAAAGAACAACTGATAAAATGAAGCATTTTTTCAATGCGATGATCATCGCGCTGGTATGCTGCGTGTCTGTTTTTGAGGCCGCCGCTCAAACCGCCACCGAACACGGATACCGGTTTGTAAATTACACGAAGAAAACGGGCGCAAAAGCGCAACCCGGCGAAACCATTGTCGTACACGTAGATACCTGGGTCGGCGATTCGCTGATGGCCGATACGCGTACTTTGGGCAACCCGCGCGAGTTCAAACTTTTTGACAAGGACAAACTGCCGCAACGCGTTCCGCCGCTTTTTGATGCTGCCGTGCTGATGACAAAAGGCGACAGCGCTTCCGTATTTCAACCGATTGACTCCTCTATTCGCGCCATTCTGCCGCCGGCGCTTAAGAATGCTAATGACGTGAAATACAATGTATTGATGGTCAATATCATTACAAAAGCGGAGCAGGACAAAAAAATGGCCGAAACAATGGCCCGTTTTAATAAGGTAAAAAGTCAAACCGATTCGCTTGCTAAATTATTTAAGGCGGGCAAATTAACCAACTTGCAAACAACTGCTTCCGGCTTGCAATACATTGTGCATGAAGCGGGTAGCGGCAAACGAATTATGGCCAACGAACCTGTGAAAGCGCAATATTACGGCTGCCTGACGGATGGAACGCCTTTTGACAATTCATTCGAACGCAACGAACCATTGCCGTTTACCACCGGTATTGGCCAAATGATTCCGGGTTTTGATGAAGGCGCTCAACTGCTCAACCACGGTGGTCGCGCAACCCTGTTTTTGCCTTACAAACTTGCTTACGGAGAAGAAGGCACGCCCGGCGGCCCGATTCCGGCGAAAGCGGATTTAATATTTTATATTGAAATGGAATAGGATCTTTGATCCTTGAATTTTAGTCATTCATCTTTTGACCAAACAATTTAAAACATCATGCGTATTTTTTTCTTAGCCGTGATCTGCCTTTCCTTGTTTCAATCTGCCTGCACACAGGACCAAGGCATTAAAACGGAACACGGTTTTCGGTATATCAACAGAACCAACCTGAAAGACGGCGCCAAGCCACAACCGGGTGATAAAGTCCTGATCAACGTAACAACTTTTGTTGGCGATTCGATCATGGGTAGCACCTGGAAAGCAGGCGGCCCACGTGAAATTCTGTTGTTTGAAAAAGACAAACTTCCAAAACGTATCCCGCCAATCTACGACGCTTTGTTGTTGATGGTAAAAGGCGATAGCGCGACGGTATTCCAGGATTTGGACAGCACCATGATTGGCTCTTTGCCCCTGGCGCTGCGCAAGGAAAAAGTTGCCCGCTTCGAAGTTCATTTGATCGACGTTTACACCAAAGCCGACATTGAGAAAAAAGCCAACGAAGCCAAAGCAGCCGGTATGGAAGTGGATGCTAAAATCCACGCAATCCTGGCCGACTACAAAGCCGGCAAATTGGGCGACCGCCTGAAAAAAACGGCTTCCGGTCTTGAATACGTGGTAGAAGAGCAAGGCGCAGGCCCGGCCATCAAAATGGGCGAAAAAATTCCGACAAACTACTACGGCGTTACAAAAGCCGATGGTAAAATGTTCGACAACTCCTACGAGCGCGGTGGCGCCGTTCCATTCACGGTAGGTCAGATGATCAAAGGCTTCGACGAAGGCTTGCAACTGATCAACCGCGGCGGCAAAGCATACTTCTTTATCCCATCCGCACTCGGTTATGCCGATCAGGCTGCAGGCGCTATCCCGCCAAACTCTGATCTGGTGTTCTTTGTTGATGTAGAGAATAAGTAGTCGGTTGACGGTGGACGGTTGACGGTGGACGGGGGCTTCGGGCTTGGTTTTGAACTTGAATTGATTTTGACTTTTTCGAATTAAATTCTAATTCTTTAAAAATCAATCAATTAAAGCATGAATTCAAACACAATACCAAGCACGAAGCCCCCCGTCAACCGTCAACCGTCTACCGTCTACCGTCTACCATCAACCGTCCCCCGTCTACCATCAACCGTCTACCGTTTCTAAAAACTTCCGTTTCCAGTCCATGACCATTGAGCAATTAAAAGAACTCAAAGACAAGCTGGCGGTCCTCAGGAGGTATCTTTGACGTGGATAACCGAGTCCGCGAGATTGAAGATATGACCAGCCAAACCCTCGATCCGCAATTCTGGAGCGAGCCTAAACGCGCCGAAGCCATTCAGCGCAAACTCGGCCTAAATAAAAAATGGGTCGACGAATATCATGTCCTTGCCCGTGATGTTGACGACCTTGAAGGTCTGTATGAATTCCAGAGAGAAGAATTAGCCACCCCGGAAGAGGTGGACGCCCAATATGTTAAGACCTCTGATATTCTTGCCGATGCTGAATTTCGCAGCACCCTGAACAAGAAAGAGGATTCCATGAATGCCGTGCTCACGATCAATGCCGGCGCAGGTGGTACAGAGGCCTGCGACTGGTCTGCCATGCTCCTGCGTATGTACCGGATGTGGGCCGAGCGGGCGGGTTTCAAAGTAACCGATCTGTTTGAACAGGATGGTGAGGCTGCCGGCATCAAATCGGCCAGCATTGAGCTGCGCGGCGATTATGCTTATGGCTGGCTGAAAGGCGAAAACGGGGTGCATCGTTTGGTGCGCATCAGTCCGTTTAATGCCCAAGGCAAACGCCAGACCTCCTTTTCCTCTGTATTTGTGTACCCGTTGGTGGAAGACGATGATATTGAAATCGTTATCAAGCCCGACGATATTGAAATGGACGTATTTCGTGCCTCGGGCGCGGGCGGGCAGCACGTAAACCGGACGGAATCTGCCGTGCGTTTGCGTCACCTTCCCTCCGGCGTGGTGGTGGAATGCCAGGCCGAGCGCAGTCAGCACCAGAACCGCGACCGTGCGATGACCATGCTGAAAAGCCGCTTGTATGAAATAGAAGTGCGCAGAAGGCAGGCCGAAAAAGACAAGGTTGAAGCCGGCAAAAGCAAAATCGAGTGGGGGAGCCAGATTCGCTCTTATGTGCTCGACGACCGCTGGGTGAAGGACCTGCGCTCTGGCTACAAAGTACACAACCCCGATGCCGTGTTGAACGGTGATTTAGAGCCTTTTTTGAAGGCGTATTTGATGTGGGAAAGTAACCCGATTCCGGTGGAAGGGGAGGAGGATTGATAATTCCCGACTACAATGATCTCAAACTCAAAAACATACCTGCAACAAGACGAAAAACTGGCGCGATATGCCCGGGCGCTGGGTCATCCGGCCCGGGTAGCCATTTTGCGTTTTCTGGAGGAACATTCTGCTTGTTTTGCGGGCAATATTGCCGAATCATTGCCGATTGCGGCCTCTACGGTTTCGCAACATCTATCGGCTTTGAAGGAAGCCGGTTTGATTCGGGGACAGATTAATCCGCCGACGATCTTGTATTGTATCGAAGCGGAAGCCTGGGAAGAAGCCAAGGCTTTGTTTGCTGAATTTTTTTCCAAGCCTGCGATATCTGATGATACTTGTTGTTAGTGCTGCATCCGGTGGATACAGCACTAGTCAATTTGTTACGACAGGTTTATCTTTTAATTAAGTAAGCATTTAGCGCGTTCTAAAAATCCTGAAGGGATTTTATGTTTATAGATCAAGCCGGATGAAATTCCCCAATCCTGAAAGGATTGTATGTAAAAACGCTATAAAAATACATAAAATCCCTTTACCGCCAAGCGCAACGTGTGCATAACATATAGCATCTTGTAACCGCCGGTTTTAACCGGTGGAATCGCAATTACCCCATCTGTCACATCTATCTTCTTTGCAGAACATCAGCATCTACAACTAATTAGATGCTGATGTTTTGTAAAGAAGATAGATGTGTTTTTCATGATAGATTTGCCCCCCGACTGAAGTTCGGGGGTTACAAGATGGTAGATGTTATGCGGTTTCTACGCTTGGCGGTATCGGGATTTTTTTGATGACGAATCGTTACTAAATTGATTCTACTGGTTTTTTATTCTAGTGTTTCGTATTTTTGCGAAAAACTAAATTATGCCTAATTTCTTTTCTGAAACCCTAGAGCAATACATTGAATCGCTGACAGATTTTAACGCCATTCCCGATGCGCGTAAGGAGATTTTAATGCCGGCCGCTGCGTATATCCGCTTAAAGTTAGACCGTTCGGAACCCGTGCGCCTGACATTCATTTGTACGCACAATTCCCGCCGAAGTCATTTGGGGCAGGTTTGGGCGCAAATCGCCGCTTGTTATTATGGTGTGGCGCCTGTGAGTTGTTATTCAGGCGGCACCGAGCGCACCGCCTGCAACCCGCGTACCGTGTCTGCCCTTGCGCGTGCGGGCCTGCGTGTGTCGCAAATCAGCGAGGGTGAAAATCCGATTTATTTATTCGCTTATGCGGAAGGTGTGAACCCTATGGTGGCGTTTTCCAAAGTGTACGACTATGCGCCGAATCCCGACAGCGGTTTTGCAGCCGTGATGACTTGCTCCCACGCGGAAGAAAACTGCCCCTTTATACCCGGCGCGGAAAAGCGGCTTTCCCTCTTGTACGAAGATCCTAAAATAGCAGATGACACCCCGGAAGAATCGGAGGTGTACGACGTGCGCTGTCGGCAAATTGCTGCTGAAATGATGTTTGTATTTGCAAATGTTTAAGCCAATTAGATCATCATAACCCGTTGAAAATCAATATAAAATACAAAAGCCTTGCAACTGTTACATTGCAAGGCTTTTTTTGTGGCGGAGGCCGGACTTGAACCGACGACCTTCGGGTTATG
>JBAXTB010000569.1:0-2954 GCA_037130425.1 Bacteroidota bacterium | reverse complement strand
CAATGGTGTATTCTTTTATTTTTAAAATCATTCGGCACCGTTTTTCCGGTAATATTTGTTATTTCCGCTCCTTTCACCGAACCTTCTTCAAATTTGAATTTTCGGAAATTCGTAGAAAAAAACAGGGTTCCGCCAGGCGCTAAAACTTCCAAAACGCTGATCAGCAACCAGGTATGGTCGCGCTGAATATCCAGCGTGCCGTTCATCCGTTTGCTGTTGGAAAACGTAGGCGGATCAAGCACAATCAGGTCCCAGTGGTTCTTCGGCGCTTCCCGCAGCCATTGGGTTACATCGGCCTGCAGCAGTTTATTCGAATCGCCGGAAAACCCGTTCAGGTACAAATTCCGGTCGGCCCATTGCAGGTAAGTATTTGACATGTCCACAGTTGTGGTTTCCTTGGCACCGCCCGCCGCTGCGTACACGGAAAACGAGCCGGTGTAGGCAAAAAGGTTCAGCACCCGCTTGCCTTCGGATTGTTCCCGCACCATCTGACGCGTATTTCGGTGGTCCAAAAATAAGCCCACATCAAGGTAATCCGTCGGATTAATGATGAATTTCAAGCCATTTTCCCGCACAATATACTCCGCACCAATCCGGTTAAACCGCACATATTGTTGCAGCCCGGTTTGCCGTTGCCGGTATTTTAGGTAAATGCGTTCCAAGGGAATATCGAACACTTTCGACATTACATCCAAACTTCCTTCTAACCAGGCCACGTGCGCATCCGGCTCCATCCCGTGCGGGCGCGCGTACTCGGACACGTGCAAGATTTGATCGTACAAATCAATGGCGAAGGGAAATTCCGGCATGTCATCGTCGTACACCCGGTAGCAACTAATGTCCTGTTTTCTGGCCCATTTGCCAATATGCCGATACACCTTTTCCAAGCGGTTGGCAAACATTTCAAACTTCGTTGTTCCCGACATCTCAAACGATAACTTCTTGTGTATGAATGTGAATCTGCCCGGTCAACACCCGGTGAATCGGGCATTTATTGGCAATCTCGATCAGGCTGTTGCGCTGGTCTTCGTCCAGCGAACCCTCCAGTTGAATATTTCTGGAAATGCCCGTGACGGTTTGTCCGTCCACCTTGCTTGATTCCAGGGACAACTCCACCCGAACATCCGTGAGTGGCCAGCCTTTGCGATCAGCATATAGCCGCAGGGTAATGGCGGTACAGGCTCCTAAAGAAGACAGCAACAATTCCGTGGGCGCCATACCCAGATCGCTGCCGCCGACCGCAGCAGGTTCGTCTGATATAATCTCGTGGCGACCATTGGTTAACAGGGTTTTATAATGTTCGGATTGAATATGTGCGTTGATCATAAACGACAGATTATGGCCTCAAAAGAAGCTTTATGTTCAAAAATGCAATAAATACGGCGTGAGGCGTAGTTTTGCGCTGCAAAATGCGCCTTATGTCCGTCTTTTTCCAGCACTTCCAATCTTTTTTTTCGCATCAACGCAGTCGGGCCGTCGGGCTGGTGTTTGCGGCCGATGGTCTTTTGTACGGCTCCTGGTCGGCAAACATCCCAAATATCAAGGTAAAATTCGGTTTAGACGACGCTCAATTAGGTTTGTTGCTCTTTTCCCTGCCCCTCGGCATCACCCTCGCCAATCCCCTCGCGGCCCTGTTGATCAAACGCTACGGCACGCAACGCAGCACGGTGTACACGCTGATCGTGGCGGCGCTTTGTTTTGCCGTTCCGCTCGCCATGCCGCTGGTTTGGCTCACATCTGCCGCCTTGTTTTTATGCGGTTTGTTTTTCTCCGTGCTCAACGTGGCCATGAACACCTGCGCGACTTCCATTGAAAGCGTGGAGCGCAAGCGCATCATGTCGACTTGCCACGGCATGTGGTCCTTTGGCGCGATGTCAGGTTCGGCTCTTGCGAGTACCGTGATCGGTTTGGGCGCCTCCCCAATTGTTTATATGATGATGATGACCGGCGCGGTGGCCGTGCTTGGATACACGCTTCGAACGACTATTTTAAGCATCGAAAGTTTGCCGGATACGGGCGGCCAAGGGGCTACCTTTATGTGGCCCACCCGCTTGCTTTGGGGCTTGATTGTGTTGAGTTTATGCACCAATTTAGCTGAGGGCGCGATGGCCGATTGGGCCGCCGTATTCATGCGCGAAATCGTATCATCTCCGGCCTGGCTGATCGGCTGGGGCTTTGCCGCCTATGCCTTTTTTATGGCTGCCGGGCGTATGGCGGGCGATGTACTGCTCGTCCGCTACGGCAACCGCCGGGTGCTGCAAGTGGGCGGCGCAGTGGTCGCCGTCGGTTTTCTGAGCGCCACGCTTTTGCCAACCATCCCGACGACATTATTGGGTTTTGCCCTCATTGGCGCGGGCGTGTCCCTGGGCGCGCCGGTGTTGTACGGCAGCGCCGCGCGGGCGCCGGGTATGGCCCCGGGCGCCGGTTTGGCCACCATGAATACCTTTGCGATGGGCACTTTTTTGGCTGGCCCGACTTTGATCGGGTTTCTTTCAAGGGCTACGACGTTGCCAACGGCTTTTATGTTGATTGCGGGGGTGGCGTTGTTTTGGTGCTGGAAGGCGGGGAGGGCGAGGGGGTTGAGGGAGTGAAATTAAGAGATGAAACCTAATAATACCCGTAGGAAACCACCTCGACTTTATACCTTTTCCTTTTCTTGCGAACAGTAATTATTAAATCTGCCATCGTTTTTCGCTCTAAGAAACACAACTTATATGTTCGCCGCTCTTTTTCTAATTTATACAAAATTATCGTGCGTGCATAATTATTTTGTATTTTAGTGTTTTGAATCAATTCGATTGCCCCCCCGCAAGAAGATAACATTTTACAATTTAAAAAATATTTATTTGTATCTACAATGGCTATATTTTTTTCAGGATGCCTGCAAACATAATAGATTTTTTCAAAGAGCTCATTAGAAACAGTTGCCTCTAAAATGCGACAATCTACATTGC
>JBAXTB010000568.1:0-2967 GCA_037130425.1 Bacteroidota bacterium | reverse complement strand
CCCAAAGGGATTTTATGTTTATAGATCAGACAGGTTAGAAAGTCCCAATCCTGAAAGGATTGTATGTAAAAACGGTACGAAACACATAAAATCCCTTCGGGATTTGGAAAAACAAATAACCTATGTTGCTATAAACATGTAATCCCTTCGGGATTTTTTGATGGTAAGTAGTTACATCAGTTTTTAAAACCGGACTCTAAAACAAACAAAAAATACTTAAACATGACGGTTCATCAGCACATTACACTCCAGTCCACCGCCGCTTTAAGCGCCTGGGAGGCCAAACAATTCCGCAAATGGCTCTTGTCGCCCCTGCACAATACACGGCCGGAACTACTGCAATTGTTTGATTTTTTGCGTGAAAAACTGCAAAAAGGCGACAACATTGCTGAAAACGAGGCTTTTGAAACCGTATTTCCCAACCAGCCCTTCGATGAAGCAAAACTGCGCCACGCCTTGTCCTGGCTCATGAAGCAATTCAAGGCGTTTTTTGTGTGGCAACAAACCGAATCTGATCCGTATTTGAGCAATTTGTACGCCGCCCGCAGTTTTCGCGCGCGCGGGCTGGAACAGGCATTCCGACAAAATTACCGTGAAGGCAAGCAGGTGCTCGAACAAGCGGAAGTGTTCACCACAGAAGCCCAATTGGCTGGTTTTCACCTCGATTTTGAACAATACCAGTGGGAAGTGGTGCAAAAACGCGCGCAAGAAATGCCTTTCGAGGTACTTTCCGGCGCACTCACAACGTATTTTACCACTAAAATGCTGCAATTGGGTTGCATGTACCGCGCCCAGGAAGCGCTCGGCAAACAAGCGCCCGGCGCCCTGCCCCGCCTTGACGCCATTTTACAAGCATTTCCGGTCGATACTTTTCTGGAAACACCCGACAGTGCCTTATATTACTACGGATTTCAAATGCTGTCGCAGCCCGATGATGACGAATGGCCGCGCCGGTTCCGGGCCTTGCTGGAACAACACAGCCACCGCTTCCCGGTCGATGAAGCCCGCGATTTGTTGATGATGGCCATCAACCACGGCATTCGGCGCATAAACCGGGGGGAACAGGATTTTCGCCAGGAAGTGCTCACCCTATACAAAATCGGCCTTGACAAGCGCCTGCTGCTCGGCGACCACGGCTATTTGAGTAAATACACCTACAACAATGTATTGCTGACCATGGTGGCCAGTCAATTATGGGAACAAGCCGAACAATTTCTGGAAGATTACCGCGACCAACTCCCGCCTGCGGAGCGCGACGGCATTTACCGCTATAACATGGCTGTGTACCTGTTCCGCAAGGCCGATTACGGCAAGGCCCAGGAGATCCTTCGCGCCCTGTCTTTTGCCGACCCTATGTACAACCTTGAAGCCCGGCGTATGCTGCTGCGCATTTACTACGAAGAAAACGCCTTTGATGCGCTTGAGTCCCTGCTCGACAACCTGCTGACCTGGCTGCGCCGCCACGGGGAAATCGGGTACCACCGCGAGATGTACCGGAATTTAGCGCGTTTTACAGGAAAATTGCTTAAAATTCCTTATTCCGAGCGTGAAAAGCGACAAAAATTGGCCAAAAAAATCAACGACACCCCGCTGGTGGCCGACCGGGCCTGGCTGCTGGAAAAGATAGGGAGCCAATGAATATCGAATATCGAACAGAAGAATATCGAATATCGAACGGGGGCGTTGCGTTTGGATGGAGGGTGGAATTTATTCCGCTTTTAAATATTTATAAATAACTAAAAAACAGTTATTTAATTTTTTTAGGCGGAATAAATTCCGCCGTCCATCCAAACGTTTGGTTTTCCAGAATGCCAAGGGCAACGCCCCCATTCGATATTCGATATTCGTCTGTTCGATATTCGATATTCAAAGCGTCCCTTCGTCCGCAAAACTATAATACCCTTTTTCCGACACAATGAGGTGATCCAGCAGCGGAAGATCCAGGATTTCACCGGCTTTCCGTAGCCTGCGGGTCAAATCAATATCAGCCTGACTGGGTTGCAGGTTTCCGGATGGATGGTTGTGCATGGCAATGGCCCCTGCTGCGCGACGATCGAGGCAAATTTTGTAAAAGATTTTAATATCCACCACGGTGCCGGCCATCCCGCCCGTGCTCAGGCGCTCGCGGGCGAACACCTCATTGGCTTTGTTGAGCAGCAAAATCCAGAATTCTTCATGGTACAAATCGACCAGTAAAGGCGCGGCAGCATTAAAAGCGTCGCGGCTGGAACTGATGCGCGGTCGTTCGCGTAAATCGGATAACTGGCGGCGGCGGCCAAGTTCGAGCGCGGCCGCAATGGTAATCGCCTTGGCTTCCCCGATGCCGCGAAACTGTTGCAGGTCGGTCAGGGAGCGTTTTCCAAGTTCGTGTAAATTGTTGTCGGCAGATTGAAGGATGCGCCGGGCAAGGGCCACCGCGCTTTCGCCTACGGAGCCGGAACCCAGCAAAATAGCCAGTAATTCGACATCCGAGAGGTTGTTTTTGCCTTTGTACAGTAGTTTTTCGCGCGGGCGATCCTCTTCCGCCCAGGCCGTGATGGCCGCAGTTGATTGGTCAGACATAAAAATGAAGCGTTTTGATTATAAAAAGGGCAAAGGTAGGGGAAAGAGGAGCGCAAGTCAATGGGGGCAAGTCTACTTTACCTGCTCGCTTGTCATTCCAAAGCGCCGTTCCCGCCGTTGGTAACTCAAAATCGCTTCAAACAACTCCTTGCGCCCGAAATCCGGCCAAAAAACCGGCGTAAAATACAATTCAGCATACGCAATTTGCCAAAGCAGGAAATTGGAAATCCGCGTTTCGCCGCTGGTGCGGATCAGCAGTTCCGGGTCGGGGATACTGTAGGTGCTGAGGGCCGCCTCAAAAGTTGCTTCGTCAATATTTTCAGGTAAAACCAAACCCTCCCGCGCCTGTTCGGCAATGATGCGGGTAGCGCGCAGAATCTCCCATTTGGCCGAATAATTGAGCGC
>JBAXTB010000567.1:0-2980 GCA_037130425.1 Bacteroidota bacterium | reverse complement strand
TGTGGCTGGGCAGGGTAAAGTTGCTAGGGTTTAACGCTGGCAGCGTTAACCGCTGTCAGGGTCTATGAAATAGCGGGGTGCAAAAGTTGCTAGGGTTTAACGCTGGCAGCGTTAACCGCTGGCAGGGGCTATGGAAAGCGGTGGGCAGAAGTTGCTAGGGTTTAACGCTGGCAGCGTTAACCGCTGGCAGGGGCTATGGGAAAGCGGGGGGCAGAAGTTGCTAGGGTTAACCGCTGGCAGCGTTAAAGCCCATCCTAAATATTCTCCTCCTTCCTAAATTTTTTCACCAACTGACTGACCGCAACCATTACGATCAAACCAATCAGGTAGGACGAAATAAACATCAGCCATTCATAAGTGTCTTTTTGCACAACCTCCCGTTTGGCGGTTAATCCCCAAAGGTTGGCGAGTCCGCGTTTTACAAAAAATCTGGATACTAAGTTGGAAGCAGATAAGCCGGCTAAATAACCCACTGCGAGGTTGGTGACTTCGCCTGCAATAAAATGGAGTGCTTTTTTCATAAGGTATTGTTATTGAGCATTTTGTTGTTGCGAACGACGCAGTTTTTCGCGTTCCTGCATGATTCTGGTATTGGCCGGATCGAACGTAAGGTATTTTGTAAAATCAGCAATGGCTGGTTCCGATTGATGCAGTTTTTCATAAAGGAATCCGCGGTTCATGTACCCCGTTTTGTTGCCCGGATCGAGTTGAAGCCCTTCGTTGAAGTCTTGCATGGCCTTGTCTAATTGGTTGATCGTGCCCAGCGCTGCGCCCCGGTTGATGAGCATGGCGCCTTTTACCTGCGGCTTCAGATTGCCAGCCAGGTTCAAACTCGCATTGTAATCATCTAATGCTGATTTCAGAAATTCGGCGGCCTTTTCCTTTGGATATTTGCCCGACATGGCCATATCGAAATATGTTTTGCCGCGGCTGTTGATGAGTTCAGGGTTCTGAGGCTCCAAGGCCAATGCATTGGTGTAATCTGTCATGGCCGTTTCAAACTGACCCTGACTGCGGTAATATTGTCCTCGGTACCAATGTGGTAATCCGCTTTTATTTCCTTCATAATCAATGACATGCGACCAAAGGGTGGCGCTGTTTTTCCAAACGCCGATTTGCATGTAGGTCATTATAGCGTAAATCAATCCGAGCGCAATCAGACCAGTATTCCATTTGTTTTTTAACGTCGCATCCTGAGAAGCCCGATCGTAGTAGTACGCGCAAATCGCAAAGAACCCGAAATAGGGCACGTATGTGAAACGATCGGCCAAAAAACCTTGTCCTGCCGCTAATATTTGGAGCAAAAACATGACATTGAACAGGAAAAACAAAAAGCCGAACACCCATATACGCCGGTCGCTGCGGTGCAAACGCCAAACCACAAATGTGATGCCTGCAAAGAGTAGGGGAGCGGCGTAAATCCAAACCGGCAACTGCTTGGGATAAGCGTACAAGGCCAACATGGGGAAAGGAATCAACAATTTGTACAAATACACGCAAAACGACCAGGCGCCGATGCAGAGGCGATCAATAGCTGTAAAGTTCGTCACCGTATCGCCCGCAGCGCCCTGTAAGCCAAGGGTGTACACATTAATAGCACCGAAAATAAAAGCCAAGATCCAGAACGGCGCTTTTTCCACCAACACGCTTTTTACGCTAAACGGCCGCTTAAACCAATAATCAATCGCCAACATCGACAAGGGCAAGGTCACGGCTTGTACTTTGGCCAAACAAGACAGCAACGCCAATACAATGGCTAAAATATAATAACGCTGCACCGTTTTTCCCGTCTCATTTGATTGATACCAACGGATGTAGTTCAATAAGGCCGCAAAGAAAAATACGGCAAACAACACGTCTTTCCGCTCCGTCGCCCAAGCCACCGATTCCACGCGCATGGGGTGTAAACCAAACAACAAACCGCCCACCAAAGCGCCGCCCAAACCAATACCCAGGGCTTGTAACACCCGGACCACAAAATAGACCGTCAGGGCATGAAGCAGCACGTTGTCGAAATGGATCATGGTCGGGTTCAAGGCGCCGGCCATCATTTTTTCGACATAGAAACTAAAGATTGTCAAGGGGTTATAGTTTCCAAGTCCTGCCGATCCTTGTTGAATGTCAAAGATGTTGCGCAGGCTTTCCCCGCCGAGTCGGGCGAGGTTTGGGTTGTTGACGATGGTTGCGTCATCATCCCAGTTGACGAATCCGTTGCTTAATACCGGTAAATAGGCCAAAAAACTGATCGCGGCAGCCGCGAGTGCGCCCATGCGTGGGTTTGCGGGTGTTTCGTTTTTAGACACCTGTGTTTTGTTTTCTTTACCGGTCGTTTGTTTCTTTTTCATGCCGCTGGTTTGTGCGGTAAAGGTAAGCAGAGAACTTTTACGCTGTAAAGGTTAAATTTTAACCGCCTTTATAACTTGCTTATTTACCACGACAAAATAAAGCCCTGCCGGTTCCCCGGAAAGATCAATTGTAGTTTTATTTGCTTGTAAATCAAATGAATACACGCGAATGCCAAGCAAGTTATAAACTTCGATCCGACCGGTTGGAGCAGAAGAATAGCCCTGTTGCGTTTCAAGTATAAATAGCCCGGTGCTCGGGTTTGGAACCAGTATGAAAGGCTGCTCATTATTTGTATTTACTACGCCCGTACTCATAAAATTAAACCCGACGGATAAACTACTACACCCGTTTGCATCGGTTACCTGAACCGTGTAAATTCCGTTTTGGGTGGCAGTAACAATTTGGTTAACAGCATTTGGCAGGATATTTCCATTCAAAAACCATTGATTGCCTGTTGTATAACTTGAACTGAGGATGGCGACATTGGCTGAAATGGTTGGTGGCGCGGGCAAGGGATTTACGGTAACAGCAGTCGGCGTTGACACAGCTGCGCAACCGTTTGCGCTGGTAATCGTTGCCGTATAAGTACCTGTATTTGAAATACTTATGCTTTGGGTTGTCGCGCCGTTGCTCC
>JBAXTB010000566.1:0-2984 GCA_037130425.1 Bacteroidota bacterium | reverse complement strand
TCATCCAATCCGTAAAAAAGGAGTTTTACCTCGTCGGCGGTACGGCTATTGCGCTTCAAATCGGTCATCGGCAATCGATTGATTTTGATCTGTTTAAAAAGTCTGCAGTGCGCCGGGAAAAAATCGCTCAAAGCCTGCGTGATCATGGCTATGATTTTCAATTGTTGTATAGCAATGCCGAAAGTTTCCATGTAATTGTAAAAGGCGTAAAAATTACTTTTTTCCAATTCCCCTTCGATATTCCTGCCAAAAATAGTTTTGAAGGCATTCGGTTACCGGATTTATTGCAGCTCGCTGCCATGAAGGCCTACGCTTTAGGACGTCGCGCAAAATGGAAGGATTACCTGGACTTATATTTTATTATACGTGACCATTTTCCTTTACAATCCGTCATTGAACGGGCTGTTACGCTGTTTCCGGGGCTATTTTCAGAAAAATTATTTCGTCAGCAATTATGCTATTTCGAAGATGTGGATTACACGGAAGAAGTATCGTTTCTGCCTGGTCATGAAGTTGATGAAGCAACGATTAAAGCATTTCTGATTGATATAGCTACAAAAGAATTATAATTCCATGCAATCCTACAAACATAAATCCACCCGCCCGCTGATTCCTTCCAAAGAAGAAGCCGGTATGGAAGACGGAAACGAAACCGTGAGCCGTAAAGCCAAAACGGAACTCCCGCTCAATCCCGTCGTCACGCGCGGACAAGAACCGGAACTGTTCTGGATGCACAAATACGGCCCGGAAGATGACCAAATCGTAAAGGAAGTAGACATCCGCTCGCTGTACCGGCATGAACATATCAGCCCGGAACTGCTCATCAAACGTTTGTACCGGCAGGAAGTGGTGAAGCCGGAAGCGGGCGACCAGTTGGGCCTTTTTGCACCCGATGTACGCGACCTGTTCGGCAACACCCTCGACCTGGATGAGTTTGAAAAAGTAGGTGAATACTACAAGCACCAGGGCGACTGGAGCAACCGCCTCATTCAAGGCGACTCCATGCTGAGCATGACCAGCCTGCTGGAACGGGAAGGCTTTGCCGGAAAGGTGCAGATGATTTATTTCGACCCGCCCTACGGCATTAAATACGGCTCCAACTGGCAACTCCAACTCCATAACCGCGACGTAAAAGACGGCGCCGACGAGCACTTATCCGCTGAGCCAGAACAAATTAAAGCCTTTCGCGATACCTGGGAACTGGGCATCCACTCCTACCTCACGTACCTGCGCGACCGCCTGCTCGTGGCGCGCGAACTGCTGACGGAATCCGGCTCCTGCTTTGTACAGATTTCCGATGAAAATGTGCATCTGGTGCGCTGTTTGATGGATGAAGTATTTGGTAGCGGGAATTTTGTTGGCTTGATAACTGTGACGAAAACATCAAGTGCATCATCAGATTTAATAGCAGGCATTTCAGATTATTTAATTTGGTACTCAAAAAACAAAGAAGAGGTTAAGTACCGTCAATTATATTCATTAAAGGACTTTGGCAAAACTGGGTCTGCTGGGTATAATAATTTGGAATTGGTAGATGGAACAAAAAGAACGTTGACTAAGGAAGAAAAAGAAGATCTAACTAAGATTCCAGAAGGTGCTAAAATATTTAGTTTAGGTGATTTAACCAGCGCACGACCACCGGGAAGTTTTCCTGTTGAGTTTAATGGAGAAGTTTTTACGCCACGATCTAATTATTGGAAGACAGGAAAAGAAGGGTTCAAGAATTTAATTAAAAATAATAGAATCCAGAAGGTTGGCACAGTATTAAGATTTGTTAGATATTTTGATGACTTTCCTGCGATGTCCTTAAATAATTTATGGTCAGATTTAGGGGGTGTTCCTGAAAGGGATTATGTAGTTCAGACAAATGTTAAAATTATTGAGCGTTGCCTCTTAATGACCACCGACCC
Source organism: Bacteroidota bacterium (assembly GCA_037130425.1). Taxonomy (GTDB): domain Bacteria; phylum Bacteroidota; class Bacteroidia; order Chitinophagales; family Saprospiraceae; genus M3007. Next base: position 1,074 of record JBAXTB010000566.1, on the reverse strand, counting down.
CGGTGACCTCGTCCTCGATCCCACCTGTGGCAGTGGCACCACGGCCTACGTGGCGGAGCAATGGGGCCGGCGCTGGATCACGCTGGATACCAGCCGCATCGCGCTCAATATTGCCAAAACCCGCCTGATGACAGCTACCTTCCCGTATTATTATCTGCACAGTGATGTGGAGGTTGAAACCACGGAAAAAAACGGAAAAATTGTAAAAAAGGTGGCCCCTAAAAAAGACATGGAAGCAGCACTTGGTGATGTGCGTCAGGGATTTGTATATGAAGAAGTGCCGCATATTACACTCAAGTCCCTCGCCAACGACGAGCCGCCGGACACCGAAACCTTGTACGATAAACCGATGGCCGACAAATCGCGCCTGCGGGTAGCGGGGCCTTTTACGGTGGAAACCCTGCAAAATTACGAACCGGCCACTCCCGATGATATGGCGGGCGAAGCTGTGAGCGACAGCGGCTTGTCGTTTGAAGAACGTGTATTTGAACACCTGAAAGGCACGGGCGTGATGAACGGCGCTAAAAATGAACGGGCGGTGTTCACACGCGTGGAGCGTACGGGCAGCCCTGTGTTGCACGCAGAAGGTTTTTATGAAAGCGTCACGGGCGAGCGCAAGGCGTATTTGCATATCGGGCCGCAATTCGGCACGGTATCCAAGCAAAGTGTCAATGAGGCGGTCAAAGAATGCCGGTCGCGCGGGGACGCCGACTGGTTGGTTATCCTTGGGTTTAGTTTTGAAAGCGATATCGCCAACCAAAGCGTCACACAAAAGGTGGGCAGTTTTGAAGTGACCAAGGTGCGCATGCACGATGATTTATTGCAAGAAGGTTTGACGAAAAAAGACCGAAAGGCGGCGTCGTTTGTTACGATCGGCGAGCCGGATGTGGCTATTATCCCGGTTCCGAATACGGCAATGGTTCAGGTTGAAATTCAGGGTCTTGATATTTATGACCCGATCCGCGATGAAGTCCGCGCCCGATCTGTGCAGGATATTGCCTACTGGATGGTGGATGACGATTACGATGGTTCCAATTTTATCGTGCGGCAGGTGTTTTTCTGCGGCGGCGACAA
>JBAXTB010000565.1:0-2995 GCA_037130425.1 Bacteroidota bacterium | reverse complement strand
CCAGGATTCATTGATGAGCCAGTTATGCCGCAGTCCCACGTGGTGCGCGCGCACGAAACCCGCGCCCCGGTTGGGATAGCTCAGGTTATAATCTGTAAAACCAGTACGGGTATCGGCTTGCAACCAAAGCGGATTGAGTTGACTGTTTAATCCGTAAGCCAGGGCCAGGGCATGGTGCGGGGTCAGGCGATATTGTAAGAGGACGCGCGGTTCGAGGTTAAAATCGGATTGCGGTTTGTCATCGATGGTGCGGTAAAAATTGCCGTGTAAACCTATTTTACTTAAAAAACGGCTTGAACCGCCCCATTCCCAGCTGACAAACGGCTGATACTGTTGCATGGCGAGGTGTCCGTCAAACGTGGTTTTCAGGTTTTGCTGCGACAATCCGTCGTATAATATATATTGACTGTTCAGGCCGAACAGCAGTCGGTTGTTGCCATTGATTTTGTGGCCGAGGGTCATTACCAGCCCGGCGCGGGTTTCTGTATTTTCATCATCGTCGCGCAGCCCAAGACCGGCGTCGTGGCGTTCATTGTGTTGACCCGACAAAACCGAGGCGATTTTCAGCCAGGTTTTCGGGCCAAGGCTTGTGCGGTAAGACAGGCCCACCAAGCCTGTTTGGGATTTAAAATCAATGTTAAAAAAGTCCTTGTATTGCTCCACGGCGCTACTGTCCGTTTTGGGTTTAAACAAGTTCTCACTCAAGCCGCCCAGTCCGAAAAATGTCCATTCGCCGCCTTTTTTACCGGTAAATGCGCATTTAAAAGAAAGATCCTGAAATCCGATTTGCTCGCCCCCGAAGGAAATGCCCATTTTGCCAAGCAGGCCGACCGTAGAATACCGGTAATTCACCAAATAGGAATTTTTACCTTTTGTCGCCAAAGGCCCTTCTGCCGCGAGGTCGAGGCCGATAAGACCGGCTTGCACCGTAAACTCATGTCGGTCCGGATTGCCGCGCCGCAGGTTCATATCCATAATGCCGCCAAGCGCATCGCCATATTCGGCGGGGAAAGCGCCCGTGAGCAGGGCGGAATGATCGAGTAGTTGTGCCGAAAACATCAGGGTTCCGCCGCTGGCCGTTGCGGGTCGGTCGCTGAAGGTGCCGGCATTGGGCAGGTGGTTGGGATTCACCACATCGACGCCTTCCAATTTCCAGCGCACCGAGCCGGGGTTGTTGCCTCGGATGCTCATACCATTGATGCCGTCGTCGGTTTGGGCCACGCCGGGGTAAGCGGCGGCTAAACGCGCGGGATCAAAATACATGGACGGGAAGCGCAGGGTCTGGTCGCGGCTGAGCGGAATCTCGCTCAAGGGTTGCATGGTGCGACGGCCGGGCGCCATGGTAGATACGACTACTTTAGGCAGGGCCGTAGATTGTCGGAGCAGCGCGATTTCAAGTATTTGCACTTTACCCGCTGCGATGTTGATTTCGGCAAGCGTTTGAGGGGCGTACCCGACGGAACTGATTTCGCAGCGATAATAGCCGGGATGTATGTCTTCAAATGAAAATGCGCCGTCGGGGTTGCTTGCAATGCTGCGCACTTCGGCGCCCGATTGCGCGCGCCGAAGCTGCACGGTAGCGCCCGTAACCGGGCTGCCTGTTTCGGCATCAATGACCGTTCCACGCAGCGTTTGAGCGGTTGTTTCGAAAAAAAACAAGAATAAAATGGCGCTAAACAAGTATTTGTCTACTTTCATGGTTGAAAATCAATTTGAAGCAAATGTATGCGCATTTCAATTTAAACCGAACATAACATTATTAAACCATTACCATGATTATTCTTGTCATTCTCTTAGCATTGGTTGCATTGAGCCTTGTGACGGTACAACAAGGAACGGTTGCCATTACAACTATTTTCGGCAAGTACAACCGCACGCTTTATCCGGGGCTGAACTTTCGTTTGCCCTTGATTGAGACCATCTTCAAGCGCATTTCTGTTCAGAACCGCGCAGTTGAAATCACGTTCCAGGCCGTTACCATCGACCAGGCAAATGTGCATTTCACGTCCTTGCTGTTGTTTGCTGTGATGGACAATGCCGAAGAAACCGTTAAAAAAGTGGCTTTTAAATTTGTGAGCGATCGCGATTTTATGGCCACCCTGTCGCGCACGGTGGAAGGTAGCATCCGCGCTTTTGTTGCCACTAAAAAGCAACAGGAAATCCTGAGCCTGCGCCGTGAAATTACCGAGGCCGTAAAAGGCAACGTGGATCACATGCTGGAAGAGTGGGGTTTTCACCTCATCGATCTACAGATCAACGACATTACTTTTGACGAAGAAGTGATGCGCTCCATGTCAAAAATCGTAGCTGCTAACAATTTAAAAGCGGCGGCTGAAAACGAGGGCCAGGCACTTTTGATTACCAAAACCAAAGGCGCCGAAGCCGAGGGTAACGCCATCAAAATTGCGGCGGAAGCCGAGCGCGAGGCTGCCCGTATGCGCGGTCAGGCGGTGGCTTTGTTCCGCGAAGAAGTGGCAAAAGGTATGAGCCATGCGGCAAAAGAAATGCAAAACGCCAACCTCGACACTTCGGTGATTTTGTTTTCGATGTGGACAGAAGCAGTTAAAAACTTTACCGAACACGGCAAAGGAAACATCATTTTCTTAGACGGATCTGTTGACGGTATGCAAAAAACGCTTAAAGAATTGATGGCGTTGAATACCATGGATTACACAGGACGTCAAGCCGGCGGAAAATAAATTTACCCTTTTTGTGTAACCATACTGGTTTACGGCGTCTAACTCAACGGTTAGACGCCGTATGCAGTATTTTATGTAGTCAATAAAGTGCAAACCATTTTTTTTGTACTTTTGAGCTGCTTTTATTCCACGATAAGTTCATCAAAACATTTCCCCTTCATTTTATACAATGGAAAAACCTCCTTGCCGATCTCGGCTCAAACCAGTATTTTAACTAACTTAATCCGTATGTATGCGATAATACTCGGTTTTATCACTGCGTTTACCCTTACTTATACCATGATCCCGGTGGTAAT
>JBAXTB010000564.1:0-3052 GCA_037130425.1 Bacteroidota bacterium | reverse complement strand
TATCAGCGGCTTGGAATATTTCGAACGAACGATTCTTTGCACCTGTCAAGTTTGTTTCAAGTTTGAAACTGCGCGCCAGTTGGGGCCAATTGGGTAATCAGGAAATCGGAATTTACCCTTACAGTTCCCTCATCAGCACCGGCGACCGCGTGTATGATTTCGGCGGCCAAATCGTCACCGGCTCGACCATTGTGGAGGGCGGCAACAAAAACATCCGTTGGGAAACCAGCACCCAAACCAACGTGGGACTTGACATGAGTTTCTGGGGCGACCGGCTTTCCATGACGGCCGATTGGTACGACAAACGCACCAAGGATATTCTCGTGCGCGTGCCTGTACCGCAAGCCGGCGGTTCCCAACACCCGCCTTATGTAAACGCCGCTTCGGTGGGTAACAAAGGGCTTGAACTGGGTTTGATTTACAAAAACCGGGTTCGGAAATTCAATTACAACATCGGCGCAAACATCGCCACGGTGCATAATAAAGTGCTGTCGATTGCAAATAGCGAACCGATTCTGGGCGGCTTCGGCTTGTCGGACGGCCCGCTGACAAAAACGGAACCCGGTTTTCCGGTTGGCTCGTTTTTCCTGTACAAATCGTTGGGCATTTTCCAGAACCAGGCGGAAATTGACGCCAGTCCGTTCCAGACGCAGTACACAAGGCCGGGCGACGTGAAATTCGCCGATTTGAACGGCGACAACAAAATTGACGATAAAGACCGTGCGCATTTCGGGAATCCGTTTCCTAAGTTTACTTACGGCCTGAACCTCGGTTTTACCTGGAAAAACTTTGATTTTTCGACCCTGCTTCAAGGCGTACAAGGCAACGACGTGTATTTTCTGTACGGCAATTTTGCCTACGAAACCCAGTTGCGCGGCTTCAATTCCTACGCCGACATCCTGAACCGCTGGACGCCGACGCACACCAATACCGACATTCCGAAAGTAAGTGTGGACGACCGCAACAGCAACCGCCGCGCTTCGACGCGCTTTTTGAAAGACGGTTCGTACATGCGCGTGCGCAACATCACCATCGGCTACAATTTTAAAGACCTGCTAAAATGGCAAAGCGTGGGCGCCCTGCGCTTGTACCTGACGGCGCAAAATGCCTTCACGTTTACGAAATACCCCGGCATGGACCCGGAAATACAAGCAAATTCCAATGATACACGCGGTTTGGGGCTTTCTTCCGACCTCGCAGTGGGGATTGACTGGGGCACGGTTCCGGCGCCGAGAACGATCATTGCGGGTTTGAAATTGGATTTTTAAACGAGCGCAGATTCCCGAAGGGAATACATGTTTATAGCCTCCGAAATGACCAGGCGTATCGAAATCCCGAAGGGATTTTATGTAAAACCGGGCATTTTCTACATACAATCCTTTCAGGATTGTGAAAAAATCGGCCTTGGGATTCTATAAACATAGATTCCCTTCGGGAATAAAAAAATCTTGAATATGAAACTTCTACGCATAAACATAACTCTAACCATATTAATTACGGCGCTCAGTTCCTGCCAGGGCATCCTCGACAAGCAACCGATTGCCACGCTCGATGCCGGTTCGTATTTCCAAACAGAAGACGACGCGGTGCAGGCGCTCAATTCAGCCTATCAGCCATTGCTGTGGTGCAGCGATAACAACAATTACTACTGGGCATTTGCGGAAATCACCTCCGACGAGGCCATTACCGGCGGCGACGGCTCACGTCCGGGCCTCACTGAAATGGACGCATTTACTTATACGCCGCGCACCGAGGAATTCAACGATTTCTGGAAACTGCAATACCGGGGCATTGTCCAATGCAACTTGGTGCTGGATCATTTGCCGGACATTAACATGAGCGATATTCGCCGCAACCAGATCACTGGCGAGGCGTTGTTTTTGCGGTCGTATTATTACTTTTTGTTGGTGCAGGTGTTCGGCGATGTGCCGCTGTTTACCAGCATCCCGGCGCCAGAGGATTTGAAATCGCCGCGCACGCCCAAGGCAACGGTATTTGCCCAAATAGAGGCCGATTGTGCCCGTGCAGGGGATTTGCTCGCCGTAAAACAGACGGGTAAAGATGAAGGACGCGCAACCAAAGGCGCGGCTTATGCCTTGGCGGCCAAAGCCTATTTGTATGAAAAAAACTGGGAAAAAACGCTTGAATTCGTCGCAAAAGTGAAGGCTTTGAACGTGTATTCCTTAATGCCGGACTATGTGGACAATTTCCGGAAAGCCACACAAAACAACGCCGAGTCTGTTTGGGAAATCCAGCATACAAACCTTGAATTGGGCGTGGGGAATTTCCTCAACCAGTGGTGGGCTTCCAAAAAATATGAAGGATACGGGTTTGCGGAAGCGACCGAGGCGTTTGTGATGGCGTTTGAAACCGGTGATCCGCGCCGCAAATTCACGGTGGCCATGAACAACGAAGACTACTTCGGCGTGGTGTACAAAAACTCGTTTTCCGCCACCAAATACGGCGTGCGCAAATACCTGCAAGCCAAGGCCGAAGTGACGCAAAAAGCCGACGGCGACATCAACTACACTGCCATCCGTTACGCCGAAGTGTTGCTCTGGGAAGCAGAAGTGCTTACCGAACTGGGTCGCGTGCAGGAAGCGCAGGCGCCGCTCGAACAGGTACGCGCCCGCGCCCGTGCGCAATCCGCCACCCCGGCCACAACCTTACCTGCCATCACCACCACCGACCAACAAACCATGCGCGACGCCGTGCGCCACGAACGCCGGGTAGAACTGGGTTTCGAAATGCACCGCTTCTTCGACCTCGTGCGCTGGGGTATTGCAGACCAGGTGATGCCTGATTTTCAGGTGGGTAAACACGAGTATTTCCCGCTGCCGCAAACCGAAATTGATTTGAACCCAACGTTGATACAAAATGCTGGATATTAATCTTTTAGGTCTGTGTTTAGATTTCCGCGCGTAGGGCAAAAGAACACAGACAACATGGATGCAAGCAACACAGATGACCTGATTCGAAGAATAGATAAATCTGTGTCCGAAGGTCTGTGTCATCTGTGTTTCCCCCTCTCGTAGGGCAAAAGAACACAGAT
>JBAXTB010000563.1:0-3089 GCA_037130425.1 Bacteroidota bacterium | reverse complement strand
ATGGAAAACCCAATGCCGAACATGGAAACCAACGGCATGGCTTCGTCCAGCCATTTCATTTTTCCACTGAAAAAATGATTAAAAAGCAGTCCTGCGCCAATGGGCAGAATGACCATTTTCATGATGTCCCACATCATGTGTACGACGTCTATTTCGACCAATGCCCCGGCCAAGAGTTTCATCAACAATGGAGTCACAAAAGGAGAAAGCATGGTTGAAATAGCCGTAATGGTCACAGAAAGAGCCAGATTGGCTTTTGCCAGATAGGAGATCACATTGGACGCCATTCCATTGGGCGAGCAACCGATAAGCACAATCCCTGCGGCGATCTCGGGTTCCAGAGGACTCAAACTTGCGAGGGTAAATCCAAGCAAAGGCATAATGATAAAATGGCTGGTCACGCCGATGAAAACTCCTTTGGGCATTTTAACCACGCCCACAAAATCCTCAAAACTCATGGACGTTCCCATGCCAAACATGATCAATTGAATCAGAGGGGTAATCAATCTGGTAAACTTAAAGCCGTTCCATTCCTGAAAATAGTGCGGATAAAACAAAGCCGTAGTCACAGCGGCCAGAATCATGACCGTATATGTAAATCCTTTCAGCGATTCGTACCCTCTGAAGCTGATGCCCAGTAAAAGAAAGAAGCCGATAAAAAAAAGACCCGACGACACCACGTTTCCTGAAAAAACCAAGTATAAGGCCACAAGAAAGCACACCCCCGAAAGGAAAGCAAAAAATTTATATACGGTCATATTTATTTGCTTATTTCGGAAGGAGCAATGAGTTTATCAAGCCCCAGCGGTCTGCTGATCAGAATCTTTGCCTTTGATTTTCGTCCGCCAAATTTCCCGTCCAGAATGTCTTTTTCCGTAAAACGGGCCATTAATATCTCCCCGTCAAAATCCCGATTATGATCGTAGGAAACATAAATAGTGCCATCGGGAGCCTGAAAACCATCAGGATAAGAAATGATGCGTCGCTCGTCCAACATCAGGCCACCTGTCCAGGTTTTGCCTTCGTCTTCCGACAAATAAGCGGTAAGTTTAGAACGAAACTTGGTTTTTTCGTTCAAAGCTCCGTGCCGCACCATGAGTATTCGACCCGATTGCAAACGGCGCATAAAATGCCGTGAGCCAATGTGTTCCAAGTATTTTTGCGGTTCTGACCATGTCTTGCCCTTATCATTGGAAACACTTTCCCAGATACCGTTGGCGGTTCGAGCTGTCATCCAGAGAGTGCCATCTTTACGTTCAATAATATGGTGCTCATCAAATTGAGGTTGCGGATAACGAACTCCCCCTCGGCGAGTCCAAGTTTTGCCCTGATCATTAGAAGCGAAGACATTAGCCATCCGTAATGAGTCAAGAGAACGGTATTTTTCCTTGTACTTTGGATTGATCTTTCCTTCGTCCCAAAGCGAAACATTGAGCAGCCAAGTACCATCAGCAAGGACCATCGGCTTATTTAAAGAACAGCCATGCCATATCCTGACGGGCTTTGACCAAACCGGACTGTCACTGTCGGGGTTGTCGCAACGAGTGTACCAGTTGCCGTTTCTGCCGTCAAAGTGAGTCAACGACTGGTCGAAAAAGAGCCACAAACGTCCCAAAGGATCGGTCCATAAATTTCCTACAATTGTTCTTCTTTTATCTTCCATCGTTTTGTCGTGCGGATCAATGACGACCCGAGGTTTTGACCAGGTTTTACCATCATCATCACTCGAATTCAGCACAAAAAAAGCATCGTGATTATCACCGCCACCTACCCAGCAAGCCCAAATTCGGCCTTTAGGAGTGCGCTCGATGCCAATCGTCATTCCGTAATCAAGACGGTCATAGTCATAAAGGGGCAAAGGTGACGTATTGATAATGGGCTGCTCCAATCCCGGATCGTTGGATGAGGCTGCCGACTCCTGCGCATGAGATAAAGAAATTGCGATGCTGAATACAACCAGTAAAGACAAAAGGTACATTTTTCGTAGTAAATACATACTGTTAGTTCAATTTTAGGGTTCTGAAAAAGCTACAATAATCGTTTCATAAAGAGGACTTTCCCTTGCTTTATTCCCTGATTAATATCCCGGATTTTGCTCCAGTTTAACCGAGAAGTTGGCATCAATGGCAGTTTGTGGAATGGGGAACAATTCGTGCTTTTCCTGAATGCTGGTTCGGGTGCTTTCTCTCATGTTATATTTACGCACGCGCTCCACCAGCTTTCCCATTCTCATCAACGTCCGACGTCGTGGCTCTTCGGTAATCAATTCTCTGGCACGCTCATCCAGAATATAATCAATGGTTACTTCAGCCGTGGTAATCAATTTTGCATTGACCCTTTTCCGAATCGCATTAATATCAGCCGCCGCTTTTACCAAATCACCTTTTCTTAAATAAGCCTCCGAACGCAGCAAATACGTCTCAGACAGTCGGTAAACCATCACATCTTTCGCCGTTTGGCCAGAGGTATTATTGTTGTTCCAAGGTTTGCCTTCAATTTTTATAATAGTAGGGTAAAGATTCTGCATGGTGTCTTCCAACGATTTCTTTTTCTCAACCGGCAGTTTAAAAAACTTGGATGCCGAGTTTGTGTAATAATTAGTCCTTCTGATGTTATAAGCGGAATTTCTCATATCCGAAGGGCTGCTTCTCCACAAATCATAAAGGAAGTAGGTGGTCGGACGTACCCAGCCTACTCCTCTTCCGAGGCTATCGACAATCACCATTCCTGCCTTATTATCAGGATCTTTAAGGTTGATATAAAAAGGTCCCCAATTTCTCAGATTATGATTCCCTCTACTTCCTCCACCTCCCGGTGTGAGGTTTTCAAACTGCCAAACGTAGATAGATTCAAGATTGCCAGAGCTTCGGTTTTGATTTCCGTCTTTGAACAAATCCGAATATACATCACCGGGTTTATCTTTTTCTACGCCAAATCGTTCGGTCATTAATTTATACAACCCCGAATCAATTACCCTGGAAGCAGCTTCAATTGATTTGTCATATTCGCCCAAACTTATGTACACTTCGCTGAGTAAATGATCGGCAGCCGCCTTCACAATCCTTCCTTCTTTGGCTTTAACCACCGTT
>JBAXTB010000562.1:0-3098 GCA_037130425.1 Bacteroidota bacterium | reverse complement strand
TCGCGCGTGCGCAGGAACGACAGGTTGACCCAACTTTCGGCGCCAGGCACAAACTCGCCGTTGAGGCGAATATCCAAACCGGTTGCATAGCCGCGCGAATCGTTTTTACCCGCATAACGCACCCGCACATTGTCGAGGTCGTAGGAAACCAAGTCCCACATTTGCTTGTAATACAGTTCGGTCAGCAGGCGCATTTTCACCGGTCGGCGGCGGCCCCACAAAAAGTCGTAGGTAAAACCGCCCACGATATGCGCCGATTTTTGCGCACGCTCATTGGTATTCACCACGCCTTGAATGGAGCGCAATTCGCGGTAAAACGGCGGCTGGTAATACAACCCGCCCGACAAACGATAGGAAATATCTTTTTTAATATTTAAAGGCTTGTACAGCAACTGCACACGAGGGGTAACAAACGCGTCGCCGTTGAGCGTCCAGTATTGTCCGCGAATACCGGCGATGGCCTGGATTTCCCGCACGCCGTCTTTGCGCCAGGTCCAGGTGTCCTGAAAATAGCCGCTGAAACGGTCGCTTTGCAACGAGTTTTTGGTTTTCAACAAGCGGCGGATCAGCAGCGCGTTGGTGTCATAAGGCAGGGAATACAAGGCGGAATCAAGGCGTTCCCACTCGTTTATTTTGTCTGTGATTTGTTCGTGTTGCCATTTGGCCGACCATTGCAGAAAGTGGCTGCGCACGAGGCCCTCCGAAGGTTTATCCTGTTGCAATTCAATGCCGCCCTTATACTCGACATTATGTACATCGGAGGTGAGGTAGTTGCGCACCCAGGTTTGTTGGGTGCCTTCGCCGAGGATGTTGACGATCTCGCCGAACTTGTCGGAACCAAGGTTTTCTTCCAGTTCGCCGAGGATATAATAGCCGATGATGTCAAAACGCTCGTTTTCCTGACTGCGCCAGGTGGAGGCTAAAAACTTATGGTACAAGGGATTATGGTCCCGTTCGGGCAAATACGTCAGGGAAACGCCGCCCATCGCCTGGGTAAAATCGTCGACCTCCTGCCCGTCAAACGCCGTGCGGATTTGCAAGGCATAATCGACCAAACCGAAGGCGCGTTTCAAACTTTCCGGCACAAAACGGTACACCGAGCGGTTGTAGTTGCCGATGACGCCGACTTGCCAATCGCGGTTAATATCGTAGGTGAGGTAGGTTTGAATATCGGTAAAATCAGGCACGTACTCGCCTTTCAAATCAAGGCTGCCGAGCAACAAACGCGTGGTTTTGTAGCGCGCGCCCATGAGGTATCGGAAGGCGCCAAATTTGTTGTTTCGTTTTTTAATACTGCCCTCCAAACTCGCATTCGCGCCTAAAAAACTTGCGCTGGCGCTCGCGCGCAAACTGTCGGGACGTTTGTATTTTACATCCAAAACAGACGACAGTTTATCGCCGTATTTGGCCTGAAAACCGCCAGAGGAGAAGGACAAATCCCGCACCAGATCAAGGTTTGGGAACGTTAAACCCTCTTGTTGACCTGCGCGGATCAACTGCGGCCGGTATATTTCAAAGTCATTGACATACACTAAGTTTTCATCGTAATTGCCGCCGCGCACCTGGTATTGGGAAGTCAACTCGCCGCCCGCGCCGGCGTTGGTGCCCAAGGCAATATGCGGCAACACGCTCTCTAGGTTCCCGGTAGAACTCGGCAACAAGCGCAAATCCTTGATGTTTTTTTCCTTCATCATTCCGGTTTCCTCTAACCTACGCTCTCGGATCACCACTTCGAGGTTGGACTGCGTGGGCGCCATCGTAATATCAAGCACGAAACGAGCGCCCGCGTTGAGCGGAATAAGGTCGGCGCTGTTTTCCTTGTAGGCCACGCGGCGAAAACCAAGCGTAAGGCGCTGTTGAGCAGGCACCTGAATGGCAAAATTGCCGCGCTCGTCGGTGCGCACACCAGTGGATGTGCCCTTGATGAACACCGTTACCAATTCGATGGGTTGTTCGTTGGACGCGTCTGTAATACGGCCGACAACCGTGGCGGTTTGGGCGCTTAGCATGGTGGATAACAGTACGAATGCAAGCGACAGGTATATATTTAGCCTAATAATCATGTCAATTTTTTACGGAACATAAATTTACATCAACATTTTCAGCAAGTCTTGTGCCGCTTTGGCCACCACGGTTCCCGGCCCGAAAACGGCTGCTGCGCCGGCCTCGTACAGGTAATCGTAATCTTGCTGCGGTATGACGCCGCCAACCACCACCAAGATGTCTTCCCGGCCTAATTTTTTCAGCGCTTCAATGGTTTGCGGCACCAGCGTTTTGTGCCCGGCGGCCAAAGAAGATATACCGAGGATATGTACGTCATTTTCGGCAGCCTGTTTTGCGGCCTCTGCGGGTGTTTGGAACAGCGGACCAATGTCGACATCGAAACCGAGGTCGGCAAAGGCGGTGGCGATCACTTTGGCGCCGCGATCGTGGCCGTCCTGACCCAATTTGGCCACCATAATCCGCGGGCGACGACCTTCCATTTCGGCAAATTCGTCGGCCAAATGGCGAGCATTTTCAAATTCTTCGTTGTGCTGCATTTCTCCGGAATAAACGCCTGATACCGTGCGAGTTGTAGCGACGTAACGACCAAATGCGGCTTCCATCGCATCCGAAATTTCACCCAAAGTGGCGCGTAAACGGGCAGCAGCTACGGCCAAATCAAGCAAATTGCCTTCACCGCTTTGAGCGCCCTGTTTCAAAGCATTCAGCGCTTCAGTCACAGCGGCCGTATTTCGGGCGCTTTTTACCGAGTTAATCCGCGCAATCTGGCTGTCCCGAACGCTGGTATTGTCCACTTCTAAGATGTCGAATTTTGCTTCGTGTTCGACGCGGAAAATATTGACGCCGATGATTTTATCCTCGCCGCTGTCGATGCGGGCCTGTTTGCGGGCAGCCGCTTCTTCAATGCGCAATTTGGGCACGCACGCCTCAATGGCCTTGGACATGCCGCCCAATTCCTCCACTTCTTCAATCAAAGCCCAGGCTTTTTCCACCAGTTCGGCGGTTAAGGTTTCCACGTACCAGGAACCCGCCCAGGGATCGGCCGCGCGGCATACATCGCTTTCTTTTTGGATAAACAACTGGGTGTCGCGGGC
>JBAXTB010000561.1:0-3098 GCA_037130425.1 Bacteroidota bacterium | reverse complement strand
TTTTCAACTGAAACTACCGGAATTGGGTTTACGGTTACCTGCGCTGCGGTTGCTATAGAATAATACCCGGCCGCTCTTCCAACTACGGTATAAGTCGTTGTTTCACTGGGATTTACCGTAATGCTGCTTCCGGTTTGGCCATTGCTCCACAAGTAAGTCGCGGCGCCGCTTGCCGTCAGGGTTGCAGATTGTCCCGGACAAATGATTGGGCTGTTGACGGTGACAGTTGGAATGGCTTCTTCCGTTGGGCAACCGCCTGGGAAATAAATATCAATGATGTGCTGCATAGCGCTCTGCGCAAGGGCGCCGTGGGTTTCGTTGTATTGCGGTAGCCAGATATTATACCAGCCGGAACCGTAATCCGGATCGCCGCCTGCGGGCACGCTGCCGCCAAAGAATGCGTTTGCGTGCGCCACAAATTGGGCGTTGTTGAGCGGAATAATTGATTTATAATGCGTTAAGCGATCGCAAATCAATTTTGAAGGTTTCAGGTTTTCGGCATTAATCCTTTGTCTGAGTAGCATGGAGTCTTTCGGTTGCACACCCCAGAAATGAATCAAAGGGCGCATATCAACCCCTGCTGCCCTTGAAAAGCGCAAAATCCGGCTATCTACATCTTTTAAACCGTCACTCGGCGTTTGGGCGATGTAATCTAATTGCTCCCGGTTGTAAAACGAATCAATGACCTCCCAGCCGAACAACGCGGCCATTTCCACATATTTTGCATACCCGCGCTGCTGATAACGCACTTCATCCTTGGTCGTATTGGAAATATCCATCGGTTTGCCGGCCCTGAAATTGGGCGTCACCATCCAGTTGAGCGCCGCCTGATCCCGCGTAATTTGTGGGTGGTTATCAAAGGATTCTCCAAGTGCCTGGTCAATATTCATCCCGTAAAGTCGGTTGTAAATGGCCGCCGCAAGCAAATTAACCGCTGCTTCCCCTTCGCCCGGAAAATTACTGAACAACTGCGCATGTCCCATTTCATGGAATTCCGTTTCCCAAAAATCGACGCCCGGTTTTAAAAACCAGTGATTTTTATTCCCGTTTTCTATATCATGAGGATTGTAAGTGTTGTTAATCTGCGGATTACCAATGCCATAAGCGCCGAACATAATGTCCACATCAATCTGCAAATACAAAATGGTGTTGTTCCTGACCGCAGGATAACCCAGCATTTTTGACACTACATCTAAGCGATTATCCCAATCCTGCATCAGGGTCACCGGGTCGGCATAATTGTAAATCCAGCTGCGGGGCACTTGCATCATGTATTTGTCTGATTCAAAATCAGCCCAGGGCGCCGGATTACTGCGTTGAACAGTCAACCAGTTTTGTAAGGTGGTTTTATCAAAACTTTTGGCGGAAAAAAACGGGGCAGGCACCACATTGCTCAGTTGAATTTCCTGAATGCCCTCTGCTGCCTTGTACGGCGTAATGATGTAAATACCGCCTCCAAATGGGTTGATGATTTGCGTTACGGTATCCGTAATCGGAAATGTGTTTGTTACCCGAAAAAAACGCCGAACCGGGTCATTGCCCGTGCGCTCGAACGTGTGCGCGCCTACAAGGATCTTAAACCCTTTATTGACTAAGGCAGTCGGCACTTTTACGGTTCCCAAACTGCCCGGCGCCAAGTAATAACCCGTTGGTCTTCTGGCAGGTGTAGACGAAAATGCGGTTCTTTTGCCGTATTCCGTCGGCATTGTAGCATTTACTTTTGCAGTATAAACGGCAAGCGGATCGCTCGGCGGCGGACAAACACCGGGGAAGTAATCGGCGGTTTTATATTTCCGGCCAATCAAAATGCCCTTGTATTTTTGAATGTTTTCCGGCGTGTATATATAGTCTAAAATGCCTTGTTGTACCTGGAAAACAGCCCGAACCAGTTCTTTCCCATCCACGGCGCCAAAATCATTGGAAAATCCGTTCTGCGTGGAGGCGTTCATAAAAATCGCGCCCTTGATCGTTTCATAACAATCAACGAGGTTAAATGCGGCTAACACAACGTCGGTACTGTCGCCGATGACAAAGATATTTTGTTGAATCGTTTGAGCTATACTATTGATTGTCAGCGCGCTTAATGGCGCTGCTCCGGTGATATGTTTCTTGAGTTTCCCAAAAGCGCCAATAAGATTTTGGGTTGATTCCTGCCCGTCTGCGAGTTTATAGTACCCGGATTTATAGGTTCCAAAAATAGGATCGCCGCCAAATGTTTCGTTGTCAAATGTGATGGTCCCGGTTTGGTTAAACAGGTATTTAAACTTGTTATCGGCCCCGTACGCGACATGGCTTTTTGCGGGCAGGGTAAATGTGCCGCCTTCAGGTGCACAGTAAATATAACCCGGCGGTCCCTGGGCTTGAACGCTTTGACTGGCAAAAAGAAAAACACAAAACAGGATGACAAAAAGTGGGGTAGAACTGAAATGGATCTTTGCCGATTGATAGACGCCGGATGCTTGAGTCATTGTCAAATGAAAGTTTTATTGTACTGAGGAAATGCCGGCACTCGGGATTGAAGCGGATTTCGCCGGTAAATATAGCGTTAGATTTTACATTTCCCAGCGATTAGGCGTGATGTCAAAACCTGCTTAATACCGAAGCTTTCGGTTTCTAATAACCCAAATAAAAAAGGCGCTGGCAAAACACAAACCAAAAATCGGTGGAATCACGAACTGCAAGGGATAGGGTGGGCCATTCCAAACAATTGAAATATATACTAATACAGATCCGAATATGTAAATACCTGAAGCCATAAGCCCTGTCGGTATGCCCCAATCTTTTTTTAACCAGATACCGAGGGCTGCTAAAATGGATAAAGGGGCTGTAATAAAAAGGTCGGCTAATGGAATTAAGACATCTGTCAAATTATGTTGCGCAAAAATCCATCCGATGCCCCAGGTAAATAAAGAACCGACGAAAGCAAAGATTCCGGTTAACAAGAAAAACCATGCGAACAAATGAAGCGTTTTACTTGGTGACATGGCGTTTTGAAAAAAAACTTGGCGCATACGAGGCGCAAAGCACTAACATCAAAATAAGAAGGGCGTTTTTCATCATGGAAAGTTCCGCCTTAATTATTTTGATGTTAATGATTT
>JBAXTB010000560.1:0-3109 GCA_037130425.1 Bacteroidota bacterium | reverse complement strand
TCATGTAATCTTAAATCATGTAATCTTAAATCCTTAAGTCAATGACATTGCCCTTCAGGGATCGGGGGCCGTACAAGCAACGATCAATATTAAACTTCTACCCCCGATTCCAACAAATCTTCCTGTTGCGCATCCGGGTAGAACACTTCAATTTTTTCGGTGGCTAATTTGCTCAACGGGATGATGATGGCGCGTTCTGTCGTTTGAAGGAACAAAGAAGTTGAGTCGATCATGACCACTTTGCCGCGCACGCCGATGACGCGTACATCGTCGCCGACGCGAATTTTATTTTTATTGTAATAGCCGGCTAAGTAATTGGCCATCAGGTCGCGGGAAGCAAATCCGTATCCAAAGGAAAATGACAGGGCTACCGCGCCGATAATCACGGTCAGGTTAGACGAAATGAAATCGGTGTTGATTTTCGCCTGCGCCAACGCGCTGATGGCCATGGTGATGAACAAAAAATAAAACACCGCCGACGCCACCATTTTTGCCGAGGGCAAACCGATCGACTGGCAAACGGTAAGCACCAAGCCGCGAATCATATCGGCGACAAATAGTCCGAGCAGGAAAATCACCGCAGCGGAAAAAAGGGCCGGCATATAGTTTAAGGCGTCGGTAACGAGTTGCGTGATTGCCTGAACGCCCATCGCATCGGTGGCCGCAATAATGAAAATCAGCATCATCATATAATATACCACCTGGGCCAACACGGTGGATATTTTCACTTCAATGCCGCTGTTTTGTACGACGTCAATTTCGTTTAGCATTTCAGCAAAACGATCAATACCGATGCGGCTTAACACTTGGCTGAGCACTTTTTTAACCAAACGTGCCACCAACCAACCGATGAGCAGAATCACCAGCGCGCCGACAAGTTTGGGGAAAAACGCGGAAAATTGCTTAATTAATTCCGCTACCGGGCCGCTTGGCGCCGGAATGGGAATTGGCAGGTTCGTTTGAAAGAAAAAGAAAAGTAATGTCTTGTACATCAATAGATTGTTTGCAATAAAGGGATTAGGGAAATTCTATTGCCCGCCGGGGCCAGTAGGCGGTTCGGGCGGAATGCGCCAGTCGGGATCAATGCGGCCGCGCTTTCGTTCTTTTATACACGGCAGTTCATCCCCGCCGATCAGTCGCACAACGGTTTGAAGTGCGTTGGGCACAAACAATTCCACCACTTTCCCAAACACGGAAAAGGTGCCAATATGCTGCGACATCCGGTCTTCCAACTCCGGGGGAAGCATGGCCTCCCGCTCGTCGATTATCTTTTGAAAGTTATTAACCATGACGGACTGTGTTTGGGATGAAACATTGAATCGGTTGTTTCAAAACAGGGATTAGATGTTTTCAATTACGTTAATATGGGATCGTGGGCGTATAACTCATTGTGAATCATTTGGGCTTTTTGTTTAGCCCGCATGATCTGCATTTTAATGGCGCTTTCCGTTTTGCCTAAAATATCGCCAATGTCCTTGATTTGCAAGTCGTCGATGTATTTCATCAGCAAAATGGCTTTGTCGCCCGGCGGAAGTTGGTCGAGCACTTTTTCAAGCCGTTCCTGCTTCATTTCGAGCAACACACTGTCGGGGATTTCCACCACTTGTTCCTTACTCACTTTCCCGACATCTTCCGTAAAAAGCAGAGGCATCTTTTTCTTCTTCCGGATCAAGTCAATACAGTAGTTATACGTGATTGAATAAATCCAGGTAGAAAAAGAAGATTGCTCGCTAAATTTGGAGAGATTCAGGAGTATTTTTATAAATATGTCTTGCGTGGCATCGCGGGCGAGGCCCTCGTCTGCCAACATGGAAATACATTTAGCAAAAACTTTGCCCCCGTAGCGCTTGTACAGTTTGGTAAAATAAACTGAATCTTGCTCCTCTAAGTACAGGGCAATAAGTTCCGAATCCGTGTATTCGATCGTCTTTCTGGCGGCCGATGTCACTATGAGGATGTTTGAAAAGTAAAATGAAAGTTTGACTTCATCCCGCAAAGACACGAAAAAAACGGCATAAACGCGGTTTTTAAGCCCGCTTTTCTTTTATACGCCAAAGCAATGGTTTTGTACATTTAGTTTGAATCGTCAGGACGATTTGCACAAAACCTATTGCGGCAGCGCATAAACAGTTAATGTGACGTTAACTTTAACATGAGGTCACAGTGTTCCGCCATAAATTTGTGGAATTGCTTTCTTTTCCTGAAAATTTAACATTTGATATGAAATTCTGCATTCTACCCATATTGCTAATATCTTCTATTGCCATTGCCCAAGCGCAGCAATCAGAACAGCCCACAGCGCCATTTCCTTTTAACGCCACTTTGTTTACGCCCGACAGTGTAAAACTCAACTCCAACGATCTGTTGCAAAAGGGCAAACCCACGGTGCTGGCGTTCTGGCTCACGACTTGTATCCCTTGCATGGGCGAGTTTGCAGCCTATTCAGAAAAGTATCCGGGCTGGAAAAAACAGGCCGATTTCCAATTTTACGGCATTTCGATTGATTTTCCGTATAATTTTCACAACATCAGCAAATTGTACAAGGAAAAAGCCTGGCCTTTCCCGGTGTACTGGGACAAAGACAGAACCTTCCGCGCAATCCTGCCGGGCGGATTGAACGGCCTGCCGCAGGTGTTTATTTTTGATAAAAATGGGCAGTTGGCTTGGCATCACAAGGGCTTTACGCCGGGATTGGAAGATGAGGTTTGGGCGAAGATACAGGAGTTGAAGTGAGGAATTGTTCGCCTAAGAGCGGATGCCCGGTTCAAGTGAGGGCCTGACTTCGGAGTCAGGGCGTCACTTGAACCGGAATAATTATTTGGATTTTTTGTTGGGGTGAGTATTGGCATCCAAGCCTACCGCGATCAAAAATCCTGAAAATCTAAAAATCCTGTGAATCCTGATTCAGACAATATGCGAGGGAGGTATTTGTAAAAAATAGCGCGAATATTTACGCCACACCGTAAATATTCGCGCTATTTTTTAGGAAAAACGACCAAAGCCCCCCATGCCTGGCTTGAAATCTACGTACATTCAACGTTCGTGAGTGCGTGTAATCCTAGCCAAAAGTCATCGTGAGCGCGTGTAATCCACCAATCCAAAAATCCCT
>JBAXTB010000056.1:0-20970 GCA_037130425.1 Bacteroidota bacterium | reverse complement strand
ACAAAAGTAAAGGTCTTTTTTTTCTGTATTCTGGACAGCCTACCTGAAAGGGCGGCATCATCAAGATAGGGCAACACCCTATCATCACGTCACGGAGCAGCCTAGAGAAAGACACAACCCCAAATTACTTGCTTGCTACCAGGTTCACTTGCAGATCAAACTCATCATAGATGGTTTTGTCGCCCAAACCGTCGAAGAAAGAACCTGAACCGTACTTAACATTATATTCCGAACGGTCGATGGTAACTTTACCGGTAGCCGTTACTTTGCCGTTGCTTTCTGTTACATTGGCAAAAAACTTGATTTCTTTGGTCGTTTCTTTAATCGTAAGGTTACCGATTACTTTGTAGTTGCCTTTCGTATCTTGCGCGATCACACGGGTGATGACAAATTTAGAAGTCGGGTATTTGGCAGTACCGAAAAAGTCTTCACTTTTCAGGTGACCTTCCAACTTACCTGCATATTCGCCTTCCATATCGGTGTCCTTGATAGAAGTCATATCCAGTTCAAAAGATCCGCCCGTCAATTTACCATCCGTCAATTCAACGGAACCGTTTTTAACTTTTACAGTACCGGTATGTTCGCCGGTTACTTTGTAGCCTTTCCATACAACAACGCTGGCAGCGGTGTCAACTTTGTAAGACGTAGGAGCGATTGCAGACATGGCAACCAAGGCAAGCGCCGGAAGGAGCAGGAGTAATTTCTTCATGTTTTTACGTTTAAAAGGTGTGAATATTTACAATGATGACACAAAGGTAATTAAAGTGTCACGAATACAAGTGTTAAAACACCGACTTTAGGAATTTGTTTACATTAGACTTATTGCGGTAGCCGCTCACCGCAACAAGCCTGACTAAAAAAAGAATTTGCACACAATATTTTATTTTGAAAGGAAATAGATATACCTTTGCGCCTCTTAATTTTGAAAGTATTTAAAACGACCATACAATGAAAGAATTGGAAGCAATTCAGTTTGTGCAGGATCAACTGCTGACAAAACCTGGGTTCCCCAGTTTCAAAACGGGCGATACCATCATCGTTACGTATAAAATCGTAGAGGGTGATAAAACCCGCGAACAGGACTATCGTGGCGATGTGATCCAAATTTCAGGACACGGCTTGACCCGTACCTTCACCGTACGCAAAATATCCCATGGCGTAGGTGTAGAACGTATTTTTTCATTCTCCAATCCGAATATTGCTGCTATTCAAGTAGTTAAGCGTGGTCGTGTACGTCGCGCCCGTCTCTACTACCTGCGCGGATTGGTAGGTAAAAAAGCGCGTATTAAAGAATTGAAATACACAAGCTAATATTTGCTCCTTGCAAATATGCTTGCCGAAAGATAAAACGGCTGCTGGTATATCCGGCAGCCGTTTTTTGTGTTGGTATTTTTATGCCTCCTCTAAAAACGGATAACGATAATCCGTCGGCGGTACAAAGTTCTCTTTAATCGTGCGGGGCGACAACCAACGATACATGTTCAACATCGAACCTGCTTTGTCATTCGTACCCGATGCCCTGCCGCCGCCAAACGGCTGCTGACCCACCACGGCGCCCGTCGGTTTGTCATTGATGTAATAATTTCCTGCCGCATGACGCAGTTTTTGATCGGCTAAGTCTAATGCCGCCCGATCGCGCGCAAAGATGGCCCCCGTCAGCGCATAAGGTGAAGTTTCGTTGGCAATATCCAATAATGCCTCAAATTCATCGTCTTCATAAACATAGATCGTTAACACAGGACCGAAAATTTCTTCACACATCGTCGTATATTTCGGATCAGACACTTGCAATACAGTTGGTTCAATGAAATAACCTTCCGTTTTATCAAAGCCGCCGCCTGCAATCACCTCTACCCCATCTGATTTTTTAGCCTCACTGATATAAGCCGTAATCTTATCAAAAGCCCTTTCATCAATTACGGCATTCACGAAATTGGTGAAATCTTCCGTCGTACCCATTTTGATCTGCGCCAAATCGGCTTGTATATACGATTTTACAGCCGGCCACATACTCGCAGGCACGTAAGCGCGCGAGGCCGCCGAACATTTTTGCCCTTGATATTCAAAAGCGCCCCGAACTAATGCCACCGCGATTGTTTTGGGATCAGCCGATTGATGCGCTACCACAAAATCCTTTCCACCGGTTTCGCCGACAATCCTCGGATATGATTTGTATACCGGAATATTTTCGCCGATCGTTTTCCAAAACTTCTGGAATACGCCCGTGCTACCCGTGAAATGCAAACCCGCAAAATCAGGATGCTTGAACACCACATCCCCAATCACCGGCCCATCCACATATACTAAGTTGATCACCCCGGCCGGCAACCCTGCCGCTTCCAGGATTTCCATAATCACGGAAGCCGAATAAATCTGCGATTCAGCGGGTTTCCATACCGCTACATTGCCGAGCATGGCAGGCGCTGTAGGCAAATTGCCAGCGATAGCCGTAAAATTGAACGGTGTAAGCGCAAACACAAAACCTTCCAGCGGCCGCCAATCTGTGCGATTCCACACACCTTTAGAACTGTTTGGCTGCTGTTTGTAAATTTCTTGCATGAAATATACATTGTAACGCCAAAAATCAGCCAGTTCACAAATACAATCAATTTCAGCCTGATAAGCGTTTTTACTCTGACAAAGCATCGTCGCCGCGCTCATCTTAGCCCGATATGGGCCGGTCAGCAAATCGGCGGCGCGCAGAAAAATGGCGGCCCGCTCTTGCCAGGGCATTGCCTCCCATGCGGCTTTCGCATTCATGGCTGCCTCTATGGCGGCATACACGTGGGAGGCATGGCCTTTCGAATAATGCCCCAACTCATGCTTCCGTTCATGCGGCGGGTGCATGGCTACTTTATTGTCTGAAAAAACATGGCGACCGCCGATGTACATGGGAATGTCGGCCTGCTTACTTTTTGCATCGGCAAGCGCAGCTTTGAGGGCCAATTTCTCCGGTGATCCGGGGCTGTAATTCAATACAGGTTCGTTCACCGGGTGCGGAACGGTAAATATCGCGTCAGTCATAATATATTGGATCTTTTGTTTAAGGCATGGGAAAAGTCATTCGGTCGGCGCTGCAAAAAGTCAGGCGTGTTTGCGGTTTCAGGAACTTGTCTGAATGGTAATTTCTTGAGGAATAAAAGGCGTAGCATCTGCGCCCCCTACAATAATTTCCCGAACGATGGTACTGCTGATATGTGAATATTCTGGCTGCGCAATTAGAAAAACGGTTTCAATGCCGCCGCCCACGATATGGTTGAGTTGGGAAATCGTTTTTTCATAATCAAAATCAGAAGCGTTGCGCAGCCCGCGAAGCAAAAACCTTGCGCCAATGCGCTGACAATAATGGGCCGTCAGATTTTGAAAATGATCTACTTCAACAGTCTGATAGGACGCAAATACGATCCGCAACCATTCAAGACGCTGCTCCAGCGAAAAAAGCGTTTTTTTCGTAGAGTTTACGCCAACGGCTATAATGATTTTATCAAAAAGAGGAAGAGCCCTTCTGACCAAATCAACGTGTCCGATTGTAATGGGATCAAAGGAACCAGGGAAAACCGCAATCTTCATAATATATGGTTAAAGACGGGGCGAAGTTGAGGATTTCTTCGTTCCGAACCAAAAAAATGGCCTTTTTGAGCCTTTATATTTTTCTTAACGCTGATTTTTTTGGAAATGAGCCGACAGCGCCCAATATTTGCCGGGTAACTACTGTATATTTGACGCAGATCAAAGAGTAGTTCCCTGATTCCGATTTTTATTAGGGCGCGGAAGCCGAAAAGCGTTATGAGTAGGCGCCATTTATTAAACTATGTATCCCTTTATGAAACAAATTCTTACCATCGCCTTTTTGGCACTGATCTCTTTTCAGGTTTCTGCTACCAACGAAGTAAAAAACGCAGGCACGCAAGTTGCTGCAAAAGTAATGGCTTCGGGCCTTCCGGCTCAAATCGGCCAAATGACTACCGAAGAGTTCCTGAGCCTCACGCCATCACAAGTTAAAAAAATGACTGGCGAGCGCATGAAACTGAAAGAGGTTTTTGCACTGAAAGCAGCACAAAAAGAAATTAAAAAGGAATTGGGTCGCGACGGAAAGGGTGGCGCAGCTAAAAGCCAGCTCATCGCGCTGTTGCTCGTTATTTTCCTTGGCGAACTTGGCATCCACCGTTTCTACCTCGGCTACACAACCTATGGTATCATTCAACTCCTCACCTTGGGCGGTTGCGGTATCTGGGCTTTGATTGACCTGATCCGCATCATCACCGGCGACCTGAAACCAGCCGACGGCAGCAACTACAATCCAACACTCTAAACATGACTTGGTGGCGATATGTCCGCCTCGCATTCTGGATCATCGTGCCGGTAATATTGCTCATATTACCGGCCGATTTTTTTGATAAGGGGCAGTCTCTTTGTTTATCCGTATTGCTTTTCAAACAGGAATGTTATGCTTGCGGGCTTACCCGATCTATCATGCACCTCATTCATTTTGAATTTGAAGATGCCTTGTATTTCAACATGTTAGGATTGCTCGTATTTCCACTGCTTGCATACCAATGGTTTTTATGGTTTTGGCAGGATTGGAAATTTTTCAGGCAACAAAGTAAATCAACGGCATAAAAAACAGCCTGTCTCATTGCGAAACAGGCTGTTTTTTTATTCACTATAGTACGACAAGATGCAAATTACATATTGCCTGATTTTTTGAGCAGCCAAACAACTAAACAAATAGTTCCTGCCAACATACACAAATAGCCAAGCCACCAGAACGGCGCCGCAATAAAGTAACCAAAGGAATAAAGCAGGAAACCGGCTCCCCAGCCGAAAATCCAAAACCACATCCATTTGTCAGGCTCAGTCTGGAAGTCGATTTTCTTACCTTCTGCAATTTTTTTGGCAATGCGCTTTTGAAATTTTGCCATTTTCTTTTCCATGCGCTTTTCAATCTTAGCCATCAAGATGTCGCCAAAGCTATTCTTGTGTTCAGACGATTTTAACTGGAGGGCTTCATTTGTTTGCGCATTGGTAACAGCAAGTGACGCATTGGCTGTGCTGGAAGCCATCAGGAAGATGGCTAAAACGGCAAGGCAAAGTACGGTGCGAAATGTTTTCATAAATCAGTTTTGTGTTTAAGGAATAATGTGAATTTTAATGCCCAAATATAGCCAAGCTTCAAAAAAAAGTGCCCGTTTGGAAAATATTTTCTTCCAAACGGGCATTGGCGCATTAAGCCTAATCGCCTAAATCTTTGACAGACAATTCGTTATAAAAACCTAACAGGGCGGCTTGAATTTCGCCATGTTTTGCCTAAACTCATACTTCAGTCTTCTTCTGGTTTTTCCACCACCAAATACCGATACCCCCAACAATCAAATATGGAAGCGACAACATATACAGTATCCCTGCATTTAACCCCTTAGGGTCTCCTCCACCCGCTTTCAGGTTTGCCTCCGAAGATGCTTTACACATGGCACATTGGGCCGCCAAAACATCCGGAAAAATGATGATCGCTAACAGGATGATGGCAATGAGCGCAATTTTTAAATATGAATTTTTCATGTTTTTTGTTTTCCAAAGATGAACTTCCTGAAAAAGACAAGCATTTAATAGTATGGCTTGAGCATCAAATAACAAATTGGCCCTGTAACGGCCACATATAACCACAATGGGAAAACCCAACGAGCCATTTTTTTATGACGTTCAAACTGATCGGTATATGCCCGATTGAATGTCAACAAAATAAAAGGAAGGACTGCCGCAGCTAAAATGACATGGGTAATCAACAGGAAAAAATAAATACTGCGCATGACTCCTTCCCCGCCGTATTTTGTTTCCGGTGTCGTAAAATGGTATAACACGTAAGACAACAAAAACAACGCCGATGTAACCATCGCCGCATATATTGTTTTCCGATGCTGCGCGACCTGCTTGTTTTTAATAAAATACAGCGCGACTAATAGCAATACCGCCGTAATAGCGTTCAATGAGGCGTGAAAGGGTGGTAAAAAACTAAAATCCACGCCTAAATCAATTTTATAGCGACGCATCGCGCCCACCAACAATAATACCGCAGCAGAAACGATATATGCGATCGTATTCAGTTTTTTTTCAAGTTGTACATTTGCAGCCATGACACAAAAACTTTACTTATTAACTCAAAATTTAAAGGCTTAGCGCTCAGATTTGGGTAATATCATGGCGATATGTTCCACCATGCGACCAACTTGCTTTTCATCCAGCGCGTCATAAAAACGCACAATCTTCCCGGTTTTGTCAGCCAAGGCAAAATACTCCTTCACAGGGCTGACATGTTGTGCCAAACAAAAAGATTCATACCCATTCTCGATGATGGTGCGCCAAGAGCCTAAACCTCCGGTCCAAACCCAGGTAGCATAATCAATACTCGGTATCTTCTGAACTGCGGAGCGGAATTCCGTTGTGCCGCCTTCCGCAATCATTGCCAATCTGAAAAATTCGTTTTGCCCAAATTGATCGTACAAGCGCTTATTGACTTCAATAATCTGTTTATTGGCTTCCGTCAAATCAGGCGCATCCCCAAAAATATGGATCACCACAACCTCTCCCTTTAGCTGATCTCTTTTTTCTCCGTCGGGAAAAATGATAAATGCACCGCGGATTTTTCCGTAATCGCCTAACTCTGCAACAGCCGCCTTGTGCCAGTTCAATCCGCTCTTCAAATAAAACCATGACCCTGCAGGCAATGCAACCAGAATTATAAATAACGCAATGAAGATGAATACTTTGCGCGTCTTTGAAACTTTTTCGTTTTCCAAACTCATAATGCTAACATTAAGGTAATCAACAAAATAGGCGAGGTTTTGTTGCCTCGCCTATTTTTATTTTGTCCTTGATTCAATGGAATATTTCCAGATCGGAAATACCAAAATCAGAATGATATGCGAAACAATACTATGAACGCATCGCTGAAGTAGTGCCAGGGATAACGTAATATCCTTGAGGATTACCGGCAGGCGCTGGCTTGACAACTTCTTGATTTTTCTGTTGAATTTGTTCGCGACGAGCGCCCCATGAATGGCCTTCCTGAAAGAAAGCGATAATGGCCCAAACCAACAGGGTTGCAGGCAGCAATACGCTCATAACAAGCCCCTTCATTTCATAAGCCATGTGCATGAAATAGAAAATGATGAAGTAAGCTTTATACGCCGAAAAACCGACCATCAACAGCATGTACAGATAGTGCCCAAACCCATGTGAAAAATTCACTCCGTGGATCAAATGACCTTTTGCCAGCAATGCTACAACTACCTCAATGATGGTAATTGCGCCAAGCAGCATCAAACCCTTAAATACGAGGGCTTTTTGTTCTTCGTATGATTGATTAGACATTGTCTTTAAATGTATGTGTTTTAAAAAAACGATTGAATCCCGGATATTACCAGGCTCTTTCGAGGACTGAATTGTATTTAAAGCAGATAGAAAACCAGGAATACGAATACCCAGACCAAATCCACAAAGTGCCAATACAGGCCGATTTTTTCAATCATTTCATAACCGTTCCGGCGTGCCGCGTAAAGCCCGCCCGCTGCATTCAGCATAATAATGGTCAGGAATACCACACCGGAGAATACGTGAAACCCGTGGAACCCGGTAATGAAAAAGAACAATGCGCCAAATGCCTTAGGTCCGAAGGCAACATCTTTTACCTGACCAGCCCAAACACCAGTAGTGTATTTAATCTTGGTACCCTCATGATGCGCCATAGTCTCCCCTTTGGAATTAGGATCATGGTACACTACGCCAGTGGCTTTCCCATCATGCATGTGGATCAGGTAACTTTGATCTTTATGGAATGTCATTGGCGTTCCGTCCTCATTTTTAGATTCCGAACCATCTTCATTCAAATAAACACCGTCGGCGATATGTCGTCCGAATGGATTTCGCGTAACGCTTACATTTTCCGTTGCAATCAGCGTTGTCCATTCGTAAGCTTGAGAACCAAGGAATGTAGCGCCGCCTAAAATGGTCAGCAACATCCAGAATACGACACCGCGTTGATTTTCCCGATGACCTTCCTGTACCGCGCGTACCATCGTAACCGAGCTAAAGATCAGCACGAACGTCATAAACGTAACGAAAATCAAAGGCCAGTGCGCCTGTACAAATGGGAAAGAGGCGAACACAAAATCAGGCTCTGGCCAAGTCGGCATACTAAAACGCAATGCGCCGTATGCAATCAGGAATCCGGCAAATGTAAATGCGTCGGATACTAAAAAGTACCACATCATCACTTT
This sequence comes from Bacteroidota bacterium, assembly GCA_037130425.1. Classification (GTDB taxonomy): domain Bacteria; phylum Bacteroidota; class Bacteroidia; order Chitinophagales; family Saprospiraceae; genus M3007. Next base: position 12,697 of record JBAXTB010000056.1, on the reverse strand, counting down.
GCCGTAACTCGCGCGGAAAGGGGACTCCCCGCCTTCCCAGAGTTGTGAATCATCCACGTGTTCGTGTGTGTCGTGTGCGTGGTCAACAGATGTTTCTGACATAACGATCAGTCAATTATAATGGTAGAGTTCAAGTAATGGTTCGGTTTATCAGGATTGTAAAGTAAAAAAGAGTATTAGATATACCCAAAGGATATCAACAAAATGCCAATATTGTACCACAAGTTCAAAACGTTGCCGCCGCCGAAGCGTAGGTTTAAAAGGCAAATAGTATGCATGTACAATAGCCACCAACAAAGCCGCGATCCCTCCTAATAAATGCGCTACATGCAAACCTGAAATTACATAAATAAATGAACTCGAAGGGTTAATCACAAATGTAGCACCCATCGCATTCAATGCCTCCCATCCCTTGTATTGCAACACGATAAAAGTCAGACCAAGTACCAATGTGGCAATTAATAAACTTTTATACTTTGCTTCATCTCCTTTTTTGAATGCCCTGAATGAAAATTGTATCGTTACACTACTCAACAAGATCACAGCAGTATTCAGAAAAAAGATATCTGGCAATTTAAATTCAAACCAATTCCCCGCAGCACGCCGCACAATGTAAGCGCTTGTGAGCGCCCCAAACATCATGATCATGGCAGCAATCGCGATCCACAATCCAAATTTTTGAGAATTTATATTGCTACGATTATATTCCGATGCACCAGCAGCCATTTTCTACAATTTTAAAGTTTGTCAATTAACAACACAATCAATGACAAGGGCAAGTGCGCAAAAGAGAAAAACATTTGTGCTCTTGCGGCTTCTTTTGTGCAAGTTTTAAAAAGCCCCCAGCATTTAACAGCCCAAAACAAATTTAAAACAGTCAGCGCAAACAAGGCCCAGATTCCTACAAACCCCAACGCGAATCCAATCAATGCATTTACAATCAATAACAAACAAAAAATTATTGATAGTAAACCAGTAGTTTGATCCTTTGGTTTGTCGCCTGTAGGAAGCAAATAAAATCCTGCTTTCCTGTAATCATCATCCGCTAACCACGCAACTGCCCAAAAATGCGGGAATTGCCATAAGAACTGAAGCGAAAAAAGCATCATTGCCATTGGGGAAATGAAACCCTCATAAGCCACACACCCGATAATTAGGGGTAAAGCCCCCGGAATCGCACCAACCAAAACAGCCAATGGGGTCGATCGTTTTAGCGGCGTATACACAAATGCATAACTAATGAGCGATAAAGTTCCCAAAAAACCCGTTAACGGATTAAACATTGTCAAAACCGTTATCCCCATTAATGCCATTAAACCAGCCAACATCACTGCTGTTGAAACACTCATTCTTCCTGCTGCAACTGGCCGATTTGCGGTACGGGGCATTAGAATATCGTACTCGCGCTCCAGCACCTGATTCAACGCATTTGCCGCACTGGTGACCATAAACCCGCCAAATGCAAGCAGTAACGTCGCATACCACGTAACATTTCCGGCCGAAACAATCGCATAAGAGATCACCGCTGAAAAAACAACTGTGAGATTCAACTTGAATTTTACCAACAAGCCGAAATCTGAAATCCACTGGGATCCACCTTCCCGAACCACCGTCTGCTTAACCTGATTGCGCTCCATTGTTATTGATTATCAAAAGACTTTATGTTCAAAGTTTTTGAATCCCATGTCATAAAAACATGGGATTCAAAGTCTTTTATTTTAATGCCCACCGTCATGCTCATCTTCGCGCAAAGGCACATATTGTGGAATAAATTCCTCGCCATGTTTACCATAATCATACGCCCAACGTTGAACGGTTGGAATATTGCCAGGCCAGTTACCGTGTCCGGTATTAATCGGCGTCGTCCATTCGAGCGTATTTGCACCCCAAGGATTTTTTGACGTCATTTTACGGCCGCTAAAAATTGAGTAAAAGAAGTTAATGATAAACACAACCTGTAGGAAAAACACGACAATCGCAGCAACCGTAATAAACATATTAAGACCAGCAAAATGTCGGAATGCGTCAAAAGAAGCGCCACCGTCATAATAACGGCGCGGAACGCCTGCCATACCAGTATAGTGCATTGGCCAGAAAATGGCATAAGCGCCAACCAAGGTACCCCAAAAGTGAATTTTACCAAGCGTCTCATTCATAAAACGCCCGAACATTTTCGGGAACCAGTGGTAGATACCGGCAAACATCCCAAAGAAACCGGCAATACCCATTACAATGTGGAAGTGCGCAACCACGAAGTAAGTGTCGTGCATTTGAATGTCAATTGCAGAGTTGCCGAGGAAAATCCCGGTCAAACCACCCGAAATAAACATTGACACAAAGCCAACAGCAAACAAACTGGCAGAAGTAAATCGGAAATTCGAACCGTATATCGTTGTAATCCAGTTAAATACTTTCACCGCAGAAGGAACTGCAATGATCAAGGTGAAAATTACAAAGAAGTTACTGATAAACGGATTCACCCCAGACATAAACATGTGGTGCGCCCACACGATGAAGGAAAGGAAACCGATGGCAAGAATTGAAAATACCATTGCACGATAACCAAAGATCGGTTTACGCGCACTGACAGACAAGACCTCAGATACGATACCCATCGAAGGAAGGATAATGATATACACCTCCGGGTGACCGAGGAACCAAAACAAGTGCTGGAACAAAATCGGGCTGCCACCAATACGATCTAAAACCTGACCACCAACAACAATTTCACTCAGGTAAAATGAGGTGCCAAGACCGCGGTCAAACATCAGCAACAATACGCCCGATAACAATACAGGGAAAGACAAAACACCCAAAATGGCTGTTACGAAAAATGCCCAAATCGTTAACGGCATACGCCACATATTCATACCCTTGGTACGAAGGTTCAAAATGGTCGTGATATAATTGATACCGCCCAAAAGTGCGGAAACAATGAATAAGGCCATTGCCACAATCCACATGGTCATCCCTGTGCCCGATCCATCCGAGGCTTGGGGCAAGGCACTCAGTGGAGGATACGCTGTCCATCCCCCGGAGAATGGCCCCGTGCTCAAAAACAGGGACAAAAACATCACCACACCTGCCAGGAAAAATGCCCAGTAAGAGAATGCGTTCAAAAGAGGGGATGCCATATCACGGGCGCCTACTTGCAATGGAATAAGCAGATTTGAAAAAGTTCCGCTCAAACCGGCTGTCAGTACGAAGAACACGAGAATTGTTCCGTGCATCGTAACCAGCGCGTAGTAAAATTCAGGATCAAGTTTGCCAATACCCTGGGCATTAACTTGGATCCATTTTCCCAAAATCGGTCGCAACCATGCCATATCTGCTTCAGGGAAACCTAACTGCAGACGGAAAACAATTGACATCGCAGCGCCAATGAAGGCCCAAAAAATCCCGGTAATCAGGAATTGACGACCAATCATCTTGTGATCGGTACTGAAAATATAATGTGTTAGGAAGTTCGATTGGAATTTATCCCCATGATGATGCTCATGAAAATGATCATCATACCCAAGTTCTTGGGTGAGTTGATCTTCCAATGTCTCAGCGGCAGAAATTACTTGAGCCATAATACCAGCAGATTTGAACGATTTTTAAAATTCTTAATTTGAAACGGGTTCTATTTGTCTCCGGTACTTAATGTTAAGATGGGTTTGCTGCGCCGCCGCTCAGAATTGTACATTCCGTACGACGGTTCTTAGCGCGATTTTCCGGGGTATCATTCGGTGCAGTCGGTTTCGTGTCTCCGTATCCGTTGGCGCGCAGTCGACCACCGCCGATGCCGCGTGCAGTGAGGTACCCCACAACTGCATTGGCCCTTTGCACCGACAACTCTTTGTTGGCAGCCGGATCACCTACATTATCTGTATGACCAGCCACTTCAATCACCATTGAAGGATAGGTCGTCATTGCAGACACCAAGTTATCCAACTCGAATTTGCTGTCTTCCGTCAACTTAGCAGAACCAGTTTCGAAATTGATATAATTCAATTTCAAGGTCTTATCTGCTGTGTTTGTCGATTCAACCGCTTTTTTCACTGATTCGCTAAATGCCTTTGCACGCATTGGCGCTTCAATCGGAAGAGTCATTTTATCTTTATAAGGATCATCGGCTTTGCCGCGTACTTGTGTCAGATAATATGATTCTTGTTTGCTAACCCAAGCATCGTATTCTTCCTGCGAAACAATTTTAAATACACGACGCATAGAATAGTGACCTTTCCCGCACAATTCGGCACAAGCCAATTCATAGTCAAACTTTTCCCAACGTTTTGGGCCGTTTGGATCCGCCGGATCGAATGGTTCGTTGTACTCCGGATATTTCTTTAATTCATTGCGGTATTCCGTCGTCGTCTTAATCGGTGTAAAGACGAAATATGTGGGCATACCTGGCACTGCGTCCATTTTTACCCGAAACTGAGGCAAAAAGAAGTTGTGCAATACGTCTTTCGCCGTAATACGCACACGCACTTTTTTGCCAACAGGCAGATAAAGTTCCTGACCGGGCAGTACATCATCCCAGTTCTTGGAATCCGTAAAGTCTTGGCCAAGGGTATTGCCTGAAGTGGTCAATTTGTAATCACGTGTACCCAGTTTCCCGTCAGGCCCAGGGTAGCGAATGGTCCAGTTAAACTGTTGTCCGGTCGCTTCGATTTCCATGAAGTCCTCGCCTTCTTTAACGTCGGCCATAACTTCATTCCAAGCATTGAGGCCACGAACCACAAGCAGGGTCATTACCACTGCGGGAACTGCGGTCCACCAAATTTCCAAGCGATTATCGTGCACTTGGAAAAGAGACTTGCGTCCTTCACGATAGCGGTATTTATAGGCAAACCAAAACAAAGCGATTTGAGTACCGACAAAAACGATACCCGTGAAAATGAGTGTAAGGAAAAACAGGCTATCCAACGTGTTACCGTGGATTGAAGCCGATTTATGAGGGCCATAGCCCAACATAACATTTTTATACTGATAGGCTGAAATAACTACGCCCAACAAAAAAACGATTACGAACCCGACTGATAACCAGCCGTTCCATTTACTGTTATCCCGGAGGACTTCACGTTCGCCTTTTATTTGAGCGGTAAGCTCGGTAACCTTGCCGATTTGAACCAGCACAACAACAATCAGTATTACGCAGAGAAGTATAATTAGCGCAGTCATTGAATTTTTTTTACTTTAACCCAAAGGTAAAACGTTTGTTCGGAGCAGGCTTTAATTTGAGTTTGATTAGAATCGATCCAAATAAAATCAATGGTGACCTGCATCGTCATCCTCTCCTTCGATCAGCGCACCGGTATCATGGTGCAAGCTTTCTTCCAGATAAGGATCTTTGAAAGGAATCAATGAAACTTTTGTTAGTTGATTGAAGAAGAAGAACAAGAACAGGCTTAAAAAGCCGATCATGATCCCGATTTCTTCAAATCCAGGTATGGTAAATCCTAATTTAAAACTCTTGTCAGGGCCGATTTCTTCAGCAGCAGAACCATGCTCGCCTTGCTCTGTTGCTGTGGCAGATTCTTTTTGTTCAGTCGGGTGGTTTTCAGCTTCAGCAGCCTTTTCGCCGTGTACAGGCGCTGCGGCTTCTGCGGCTGCGGTCTCTGCGGGTTTTGAAGCTTCTGTTTTGGCCTCTGTAATTGGCGCCGCTTCTTCCGCTTTTTTGCTGCTGTGTTTACCTTCCATCAATTCTTTGGCCTCAAATGCTGCAATCCGTGCGCCTGGTTTGATCATGTAGAAATAATCCCACCAGTGGCCGAAAAACACGATAAAAGCCACAAAGAACATTGTACCGAACTTGCGTTTGGTATCATTCCGCATCAAAATAAAGAACGGAACAACAAAATTTAACAAGAGATTACCCCAGAAAAGTATCGGATAATGCAACATCCGTTCATTGAAGTAAATCGTTTCTTCGCCATTGTTGGCATACCAAATCAACATGAATTGGTCAAACCACAAATAAGTCCAAAATACGCTGATACCAAACAGGTATTTGCCAAGATCGTGCAAGTGGCTGCGGTTTACGTACTCCATATACCCCAATGATTTAAGATATATGATGAGCATAACTGTCAGCGCAACACCCGCAAGCAATACGGAAATCATGGAATACCATGCAAACATGGTTGAGTACCAGTGCGGATCGACAGACATCACAGATTCCCAAAGGAACACAGTGCTCAAAAATCCGCCCAGCGGCAGGAATGATGCAGCCCACTTGCGTTGTTTCTTATAGTAATCCAAAGATTCTGTTTCCATTGTATCCTGGTCAACGGAAGTCTGGCGAAGTTTGTACGCCCAGAAATACCAAATAGCCAGAAAACCAACAACGCCTACCGTATAGAACATCGGGCTTAAAAAGCCTGATTTACCGGCAATCACCTTGTCGTAAATTGGGCTGTTTGGATCCGTCAGTCCAGGTGTATTCCAATGATAAAGGTGGTTCATGTGCCCCCATACACTGATGACCAATACCCCCATCAGAATAAGACCGACCCACATAAACTGGCTCATGGCCTCCCAAACACGCTTTATTACAGTGTTCCAACCTCCAAACGCCGTTATTTGAGCAGAAAGGAAAAACATTGTCGTAAACGCAATGCCCGTGAAAAATACTGCATTGTGCAGGTAGTTTGTCCAAAAACGTGTATGGAACTCGTCGTCGTTTAAGTACGACAACAAGAGACACAAGGCTCCCAGCGCCATGCCGCCAATCAGCACGCGCTTTTGTTTGCCTTCAAATACGAATTGCGTATTCAGATTCATATCGCAAGACCGGTTTCAGCCCGGTATTTTTTTATATGAGCAAACTTTCATTCACTCAGAGAAAGATACAATATTGGTTAAAGCAACGCCGATAAAAAATTATTTTTTTGTCGGTGCAGGCGCAGGTGCTGGTGCTGGGGTTGGCGCTTGTACGCGCGCCGGACCGGTTGCAACCCCTTTTGCAGGAACTTCTATATTGCTGAGGGTATTCGCGGTTTCGCTATACTCTAAGTTTTTACTTTTGGCTTGCAAAGAGCGGATGTAATGGATCACTTGCCAACGTTCCTCGAAAGAAAGTTTGTCTGAATAACCGCCCATTACGTTTTTGCCGTACATAATTGCAAAATAGTAACGTCCGTTTCCTGCATTAATCATCTCATCGCCAATTAAGTTTTTAGGTTGAGCCGGGTATTTAGTTTCCGGATTTGCAACCAACCAACCTTGTCCGTCGGCTTTCTCTCCATGACAAATTCCGCAATTAATGTTGTAAAGCGTTTTGGCTTTATCCAACCCTAATTTTGTAATTGGAAATGGATTGGCTACCATTTGTTTTTCGCACAGCAGACGTTGATCTTCATCATTCTGGTAGTAAAATGGCGCTTCGCCATTTACCTGAGCGGCAATTGCATTTGGAGCGTTTTTGCCGCGCACAACGTCCAGGGCAGATGCGTCGCCATAATATACGCCGGTATAACCGCGAGGAATCGTGCCTTCGATTTTAGCGCGAGGCTGTGAAAGTTCCGCTTTTGTAAATGAAGATTTTCCTTCCCAGTGATTCCAAAAATAGGCACTGTAAGTATTGGCCTCATAACTTACCGGATGGTACATATCCGGCATATATTCATGCCCAGTTTTGTTGATGCCAGCAGGCGAACAAAGCGAAAAAAGCCAGGCAAACAAGGCAATCCCGAGAATCACGCCAATTGCGTTTTTCATTATAAATGAATTTATCGTTATTAGGTATTGATAGTTTCTTTGCTACACCTAAAGATGTTAACAACAGGAAACGAGCAATTTACATATTTTTTACACTCACCTCTGCGGCAGCAGTACGACCAAAGAACTGGTTCAGTCCTTCAATTGCATTGTCTGTTGCATCGGTTACATCAAAAGCGATGCAAAATTTATCGTCCGTGATACGATTGTCCAAGGTGTTGGCTTTTACGCCCGGCCACAAACCACAAATGGTATAGAATGTTAACGTCATGCCCCATGCTGCGAATAATACCGTCAACTCAAAAGTGATCGGAATAAATGCAGGCACCGGCCAATAAGGTTTACCACCAAAGAGGATCGGCCAATCGCTGGTAAAAATCCAAGTCATAGACAAGAACGCAAAAAGCGCTCCTATTGACCCGTATATGAAACCGAGGTAGTGTAAGCGACTCTCTTTCAATCCCAAAATTGGATCAAGACCATGGACTGGAAACGGTGAAAAAACGTCCATGATGTCAAGGTGCGCTGCGTTTGCCGCTTTAACCGCGCCTTTCAGATCCTCTTCGTCGTTGTAAAGTCCGTAAAGGACTTTTTTGCTATCAGAAACCATCCTTCTAAACTATATGAATGATGAATTATTTATTGTTTCATGTCATTCCCAGATCGAATGATCCGAAAATTAGGCAATTGAATTAATGCGATACTTCCTGCTTTTGTTCCTCCGAACTGCGGCCTTTTGCATTTGGGCCAATGTACTGATCGCCAGCTACTTTCAGAATGGATTTAACCTCTGCAATTGCGATTACAGGAGCAACCCGTGTAAAGATCAGGTAACAGAAGAAGAAAAGGCCGACCGTACCGGTAAAGATGCTGATTTCAACCCAAGTTGGACGGTAGTAACTCCATGAAGATGGTAAATAATCGCGCGCCAAGGTTGTTGCGATAATCACAAAACGTTCAAACCACATACCAATGTTCACGACTACCGACAAGAAGAATGTCCACCAAACGCTGCGGCGAATGTTGCGCGACCAGAACAACTGCGGGCTAACTACGTTGCAGAACATCATACCGAAGTACGCCCACCAGTAAATACCGAATACGCGGTTGTAGAATGCAAACTGTTCGTAAATATAACCAGAGTACCAGGCAATGAACAACTCTGTGAGGTAAGCAACACCTACAATCGTACCAGTGAGTACGATTACCTTATTCATTGATTCAATGTGGTTGATCGTGATATACTGTTCCAGTTTTAATACGTTTCTGGTTAACACCATAAGTGTTTGTACCATCGCAAAACCGGAGAAGATAGCGCCTGCCACGAAATACGGCGGAAAGATGGTCGTGTGCCATCCTGGTATCACCGAAGTCGCAAAGTCAAAGGATACAATCGTGTGTACCGAAAGTACGAGTGGCGTTGAAATACCCGCCAAAACAAGCGAGAGCGCTTCCCAACGCTGCCAGTGCTTGGCGCTGCCAGTCCAACCGAACGAAAACAGTTCGTACATTTTACGACGATAACCTGTTGCACGGTCACGTACCGTTGCTAAGTCAGGCACCAAACCAGTGTACCAGAATAGCAATGAAACCGAGAAATAGGTCGATATTGCAAATACGTCCCAAAGCAGGGGCGAGTTAAAGTTGGTCCAAAGCGGCCCCCGTGTATTTGGGAACGGGAAAATGAAAAATGCCAGCCAAACGCGTCCCATGTGGAAAATTGGGAACTGACCTGCGCAAATAACGGCGAATATCGTCATTGCTTCTGCCGCACGGTTTACACCGGTACGCCAGCGTTGGCGGAACAACAATAGAATTGCCGAGATCAGGGTACCGGCGTGACCGATACCGATCCACCACACGAAGTTGGTGATATCCCAAGCCCAGTTGATGGTGCGGTTAGCGCCCCATTCCCCGATGCCCTTCCATACCGTCCATACGATAGCGAAAATGTACAGACCGAGGAACGCTGCGGAAAGTGCAAAGGCGATTACCCATTCGCGGGAAGGGGCTTTTTCGGTTGGCGAACACAAGTCTTCCGTGATATTGTGGTAAGTCTTGTTGCCTTCAATCAATACGTGCCGTACCGGCGCTACTGCTTGCGACATATTATTCAGATATTGAGATATTGATCTTGATGCTTGAAAAGTCAAGCATTCAATTTCTTAATTTCAGGAAAAGAGTTCTTTGTTGGCATTGCGCACCTTGGCAGAATACTGCACACCCGGACGGACGTTGATTTCTTCTAAAACGCGGTACGCAAGGGCGCCAACACTTTGGCTTGCTTTGTTTACTTCGCTTTCAGGATTGTTCAGATTACCAAAAATGATTGCACCGGTTGGGCAAGATGTTTGGCAAGCAGTACGTACGTCGTTATCAAGGATGGTACGTGATTCGCGTTTTGCCGTCAATTTGCCTTCCTGGATACGCTGTACACAAAAAGAACATTTTTCGATCACACCGCGGGTACGAACTGTCACATCAGGATTAAGTACCATACGAACAAGGTCGTCTGCATAGAATGGTTTATTATCTCCTTCTACCCAGAACACCCGTTCTTCATTGGATGGCCACAAATCTGCCGTGGTATAGTCAAGCCAGTTGAAACGACGTACTTTATAAGGACAGTTGTTGGCGCAGTAACGCGTACCAATGCAACGGTTATAAGCCATTTGGTTGAGACCTTCCATGGAGTGGTTGGTCGCATTTACCGGACAAACGTTTTCGCAAGGCGCATTGTCGCAATGCTGACACATCATGGGTTGGTAAACCACATTTGGGTTTTCGAAGTCACCGTAGAAATAGCGGTCGATACGCAGCCAAGTCATTTCGTGGTGGCGCGCAACTTCTTTTTTGCCGACAACCGGTACATTATTTTCACTCACACATGCTACCTGACAAGCGCCGCATCCGATGCAGGCGTTCAGATCAACATACATGCCCCATTTCATACCCGTCGTAAAAAATTCTTTATTATCAGGGTAAAGGGTTTGATCATTCAGGTGGGTAGTTTCTTCGTGAAAGGCCTCCATCTCCGAATTCAATTTGTTCAAATCGCTCAAATTGGTTTGGAAGATGATGGAACGATCGGTCAGCGAGCCTTGGAAACCTTTCCAGCCGAGGGTTTTTTCATCGACATTGATGACGGCGTTTTCTTCTTTACCCATCGCCTTAACACCCATCGTGTGGTGGTGTTGTACGCAGGCAAAATGTTTGTCGACCGTACCGGTTGGCGTAACCTTTACGTCTTTACCGTAGTATTGAACCAATCCGCCTTCCAATGGAAGACAAGGATTAACATTTACACCATATCCTACACCGCAACCGCCTGCTTCACGACCGCCGCCAAGGGCGATACCTACTGTTCCGGGCATTTGACCGAACCCACGAACAACAGTACAAGTGATTTTTTGGCCATTTACTTCGACTTCGACATTATCGCCGTCGTTGAGGTTTTTCCAGCCATTGATATTATTAATGCCGTCCCATTCAACCGGAACACTGAGGTAGTTGCCCCAAACGGTACGCGTAACGGGATCAGGCATTTCCTGTAACCACGGGTTGTGGGCGTATTGGCCACCGCCGATATTTACGGTTTCAAAGAAGGAAATTTCCAACTCGCTGCCCGATGGTTTGGTAACGCCGTTCGGATCGAGGGAAACGGCGCTATTAAAGGCGACCGTACTTTCCGATGCAGGAAGTTCGAACACGCCGTCATGCAGGGTCATATCCCAGAATGCAGCCGGTGTGCCGTATTTAGTTTGCTTGGCAAACATATCGTTTGCCCAGTAAGACTTCAGATATTGGTAGTAAGGTTGTTCATCCTGACGGTTCAGATTTGGGCTATCGGCCCATTCCAACAGGCTGTGTTCTGCCTGACGGGTTTTGAACAGCGGAGCAATGGTGGGTTGAATCAGGCTGAAATGGCCGGCTTTTGGTTCGGCATCGCCCCATGATTCCAACTGATGGTGGGTTGGAGCGGAATGCGTACACAGTGCCGTTGTTTCATCCACAATGCCTGAAAAAGAAATTCGGGTAGCAACTTTCGCAAACGCTTCTTTGAATTTGCCTGCATTTGGAAGTTCATAAGCAGGATTTGCGCCCCAAACGATTGCGACCGCTACTTGTCCGGCGCTCATTTCTTCAATGAGGCGCTGCATTTGACGCTCATCGCCTTGACGCTGGTAAGAAACCGTGTTGAAGTCGATGGTATTGTTGATGTTACCAAGCAAATCATTGATTTTGTTGACATAAACCTGTTCCATCACGTTGTTGGAACCGCTTACAACCAATGATTTACCACGGGCATTCTTCAGTTCGACTGCCACTCTTTTAATGGCTGCCGCTGCTTTATCATTGAGTTTTGGGCCACCGGAGTTGCCCGAAATTTCGTTATACAGTGCTACGATTGCAGCGCCTTGTTCAGTAGGCTTCACCATAATCCGGTTGTCGGCATTGGAACCGGAAAGCGACATGTGGCTTTCTACCTGATAATGGCGCGACATTTTCATGCCTTTGGCGTTGCGAATCTTGCGGTTTTGTGCATAAGCGCGGGCATATTCAACCGGGCTGATCCAAGTACCGAGGAAATCGGCGCCAAAGGAAACAATTACATCAGCGTTTTCGAATTTGTAATTCGGCACCACTGCTTTTCCGAAGCAAGCAGAATTAGCGGCCAACAAAGCGGCGCTCGAAACAGGATCATAAGTAACGACCACTGTGTTTGGGTATTTTGCCTTGAATTCGGCAAGCGCTGCTTTGGCAGTTGGGCTAATAATCGTATTGGTAATCAAACGGATACTGGCGCCAGATGTCAATTTTGCTTTGATATCGTGGTCGAGGTCGGCCCATTCTTTTTTGCTGACTTCAGCGTTGTTGATGGTACCTGCATATTTAATACGACGGGTATCGTACAAACTCAGTACGGATGCCTGCGCGCGGGCGCTGGTACCGCCGTTTGTTACACGGCTCAACGTATTGCCTTCAATTT
>JBAXTB010000559.1:0-3132 GCA_037130425.1 Bacteroidota bacterium | reverse complement strand
GGAATCATCGGCGTTTCAAAGACGATGCCGTCTTCGTCATCGCAGGGGTACGCGCCTGTGGGAAGCGTGCTCACGGGTGCGCCAGGCAAATTATCATCGCCGTTGGCAGTTGTGCTTGGCTGACCATTGGGGTCAGCATCTACGCAAGAGCCTAATCTCAACAACGGCGTCATGGTGTGCCACGGACCATTGGCGGCGTCTGTTGTGCCGTAAGTGTCGGGCAAATCACCATAATCGGCCGGAATAAAGCCGAAGTCGAAGGAGTGGTTGTTATTTCCCCGGTCGCCGGTGGTGAAGCTGATACAAATATCGCCGTTAGGATCCGCGATACCGTCGTTATCGCTCAAATCCGCCAAACCTGCGCCTGACTGATTTGCCAGGGTGAGGATATAATGGCGAAGCGGTTTGCCTGCTGCAAATTCTGATGCGGCAATACATATTTTATAATCCAAAAACGGCTGCGGCCCGGGTTGTATACCGGGTTTCGTCGGATCGCCGTCGGGCACATTATTCGTAAAGAAATAATAGGTACCGTCGGCGGCAGTTGTCGTGGTACCAACGACAACACCCGCTGCCGTTTTCAGTTGAACGGTTACGCCGGGAATACCCAACTCGCCGCCATCCTGAATACCGTCGCCGTCAACATCCGCCCATACATAGTTCCCGATTTCAATCGGCGGTACTTCTTCCACGGTTTCAAAGTCGCCGATCCCGTGGGCTTTACCAAAGGGGCCGGCTGCAGCGCCGTTCGGGTTGTAATAAATTTCATACCCATCGCCGATCTTTTCACCGGTATTGTTATCAAAACGCATGGCGCCGCCCGACCAAATCCAGACCGGGTCCATATAAGCGCTCAAAATATTATCGTAATCAGAAGTTCTGTGTACCGTTAAGCCGCCTTGCGTTGGCTCAAGGTGGTATTTGTCGTCCTTATAATATTCAGGAACAAAAGAAATGCTATAATCGCAAGCGGCTACATTGGTGTTGCGTGTAGCGCGTAAAATATCACCCACAGCGGCGATGGCGTACAAACCGTTGCCGTCAAGGTCCCAGTTGTACCAACCTGCTTCGTGGCCGCGGCGGTCCATCATACCAAGGACCATGTTTCCTTTGCCGTCAAACTCAAGGTCGGCAACAATCGGATAACCGTCACATTCAAAACATGTTTGAAACTCAGGGGTCCAGGGCAACCACTTGTTTGGCGTATTCGCCCGATAATTCAAGGGATATTGCAAAACCGGCGTCGGATCGAACGCTTGGCTTGCAAAGTCAAATTCATATACAAAGGCGTTCATGTCATTGTCCGTACCCACAACGTCCCCGTTTTGGGCCTGACCGGAACAAACCATACCTACAAACACCTTACCGCGTGCAAATTTCAAAGCAAACGGGCGGTATTCGCCCGCTGCACCACCGCAAGGGTTCGGGATTTGAAATCCTTTTACTTTGGTACCCACATCGGCCAGCGTTGGCTTCACCGGGTTTTCAGCATTAACCACGTCAATTTGATACAACTTCCGGTCGTACAAATTAACCACATACAAATAACGTCCGTCTTCAGAAATGTCCATATCGCCAAAAGACACCTTACCGACCTGTTCCCAGGCAGCGGCGTCACGGCTTGGCGAAAGCATATCAGGGCCGAGGCCGCGGTCGCTGTTGGAGCCGACAACCGGGCTGAAATAAACCTTGTTCGAACCATTCATTGGAATGACGTAAGGGTTTGTTTCGTCATTCGTAGCAATATGTAAATCACTGTCAAAATCAAGCCAGCGGTAATCTGCGCCGGTATTAAAGTTATTGGCATCTATCTTGTAAATACCGCCAGGACCTAATGGGCCCATACCGGCATGTCGCTTTAAAAACGCTGCCGTAAATACTTGTTTGGACTGCCGCGAATACGCAACACCCCAAACAGAACCTACCTGTGAAGCTTTCGCTACGACCCCGTGCGGATTGCCGTAAGGGCCGACGCCACCCGAAGGAGGCGGATTCGGATAGCCGGAATTGGCGCCGTGTCCGTTATCCAAATAATTAAAACGCACAAAAGCGTCCATATTCCCGGCATTCCCACCCGCTAAAGGGTCGCCGTTTACAAAACACGGCGCAAAAACGTAAGGATTTGGATCAACCGAATAGTCAAAGGGGTAGTTGATGATGAAATTGTGTACCCCCGGCGCATCGGCAAATTGAATTGCCGTACCGTAAGTTCCCCCGTTTGGCGCTGCAAAATCCTGACTTGGGTCAAGGTTGCACAAACCCGTCGGAATGATAAATTCCAAACGAACCGGGTATGATGCCGGATTCAGGGTGTAATCCCCTGTGGCATCGGTGGTCGTTTGCCCTAAAAAAGCGTCTTTCGCAGGGGGCGCAGCATTGGAGTACGCCTTTACGATGATGCCTTCCCGGCCCGGCTCGCCGCCTTGCTGAATGCCATCGCTGTTAAAATCGCGAAATGCCCGACCCGTTATTTGCCCTTGCGCAATATTGAGGGACGCAATGATGAGCAAAACGGTCGTTAACAGCCAAATACCGGCGTTTGTTTTACCGGCATTTGTTTTGTTACCGAAACAAGTTTCGGAGTGTTTGGTAAAAATGTAAAGCCTTTTCATGTAAAAAGTATTAAAATTCAGATATTTAAAATTCTGACAAACAATATTTTTGTTTGTTGTTGTTTTTAATGAAGGCAATAAAAGTCAGCCCGCGCACTTGTCATCACAAGCGGCGATCAGTAAAAAATTCAGCATTATATTAAAGAAGCGTAGTCTACGAGGATCCTCTAATTGAGTATTGCCACAAGAGGGTACATACCCAAAACCTTCCATTTTACATGTAAGGATCGAGAACTATTTTAGACGCAACAAAAGTAGGGGGAGGAACAAGGTTAGTTTGGGACAGAAAATGAATTTTAAAACACCTAAAAAAGAAAGTATAGTTAGCCTAATTTAAACATAAAAACCTATAAATCAAAACTTTATAACAAATAAAAAACGGAGCAAAAATATATGCTTTAATTTTAAATAATAATGCTCCGTCGGGCTAAAAATCGAAGAGGGGGTATCATAAGCCAACAGCAAAACTGAAATGTCAAATATTATTTTGAAAAAGCAAATACTCATCAGATGACTTGGA
>JBAXTB010000558.1:0-3162 GCA_037130425.1 Bacteroidota bacterium | reverse complement strand
CGTTGTCGAAGCAGGTATTGATAGTACCACCAAATGCCGGCAACAGCCAATGCGAGGTATATCGCATAAGCCCACCAGGAATTCCACCAGGGCGGGCGAATGGTGAAGCCGAGTTCGGCGCCCTGTTCGCTCCATACGCCGTCATTGTTGCTGCTTTGCACCTTGAGCGTGTAGTCGCCAGGGGCGAGGTTGGCGAACTGGATACTGTTCTTGTCGCCCAATGCCACCCAGCCCTTGTCTACCCCGACGAGTTGGTATCGGTACTGGTTTTGGGCGGGGTTGGTGAATTCGAGGGCGGCGAATTCAAAGGTGAGCAGGTTTTGGTTGTGCGAAAGGGTAATGGATGATTTTCCCCAAATATCGAAGGGCTGATTGTTGACCTGCAAGCCGACAATATGCGTTTGCGGCAGGTGTTCGTTGAAGCGCAGGCTGTCGGGATGAAACACCGTCAGGCCTTTTACGCCCCCGAAAATCATCGTACCGTCGCGGGTTTTCAGGTAACTCGAACTGTTGAACTCATTGTCCTGCAAGCCGTCCGCAACCGTGAAATTTTTGCTTGTTTCAGCGCGCACATCAAAACGGCAAAGCCCTTTGTTGGTGCTTAGCCAGATGAAGCCCCCCCTATTCACCCCTGAAGGAGGGGGATTTTCAGCCAAAACGCCATATACTACATTGTCAGGAAGCCCTTGCTCGGTTTTGTATTGTCTGAATTGGCCCGTTTTTTTATCCAGGCGGTTCAGCCCGCCGCTTTTTGTGCCTACCCAGAGGTAGCGATGGGGTTCGAGCGGATCGTCGGCAACGCTCAGCACGATATTAGAGGACAACGAGTTGCGGTCGGCCGGGTTAATCTTGAAATATTTAAAGTGATAGCCGGATGCGTCGGGCACGGCTTTGGTCAAACCTTCAAAGCCGAATATCCAAATTGCGCCATCTACGTCTTCGAACAAAAAACAGGAAAATATAGTGGCTACATTTTGCGGCTTGTCATAAGGAAATTCGGCGCTTGTCTCTGTTTTGGGGTCAAACTTTGTTAAACCGCGCTCGCCGGCACTCAACAAAGCGCCGGAGCGATCCACCATCAACCCATATCCGGCAGGCCAGGGAAACGATTTTACAGATTTCGTCAGCGCATCTTTTCGGTAAAGTATATGCGCATCTTTGTTGCTTGACCAGCCATTGCCGGCCGCATCGAAACAAGCGGAGAAGCTGCCCCAATCATTCGAATTGTCGATTGCCGGATTTGAGTTGTAAAAACCGGTGTGCGATGTTACACTCTGGAACGCTTTTGAAGGATATTTTTCGTTCGGTCTGAACATAGAAAAAATGCCTCCATCCGGCGCCTCTAAGAGCTGACGTTGCGAACGTTGGGGCAAATAGCTTTTGAAATTTTGTGCTTTGGGGTTGATTTTTAACAGGCCATACCCGCCTGTACCCACCCACGTTACGCCACTCTTGTCAAAAAAGAATTTATTGACCCCTCCCTCAAAAGACCCAAAAATTGGTTCCATCTCTATTTCAAGATCCGGTTTTCCCTGATTAAAAAAGGACGATACCTGCCATTTTTGGATACGCTTGCCCCTTTCCGCCCATAAAAATCCATCCGGGCTAAATGCGATACGGCCAGTCCAAAAGGGGGCTATTGGGCCTTGAGTCCCCGCGCGGGTAATCAAGGCCAATTTCATCTGGTAAGAGGCCCTGTTGTATGTCGACGCGATGATCCGGCCTTCATCATCTGCTGAAATTTCATTAAAAGCCCAACCGGGTGTTGAAATTTCAGGTAAAATTTGCTCCGTTGAGGGATCGAGCAGAAACAGTCCGTCACTTGTTGCGATCAATAGTTTACCCGCTCTGACTAAGAATTTAGATAATCCCAACCCCTCCCATGCTACGACGGGCGGTTTGGGTATCATTTTGCACGACGGTTCAATCGTAGATGACCCATTTTTTGCCGCTTTCGCCAACAAGTCATTGGGCGCATTGATTTTCCAAATACCGTCCGGCCCCCAAAACCAAATGACGCCATCCGGCGTCTCCGCCATAGAGGGCGACCCATTCGAATGCTCTGCGCCAAAATTTTTATTACCGTCGTGCAAAACATGGTAAAAACGCCCACTTTCCGAATCAAATACATCCAGTTCTGATTGAAATGCTACCCAAATCCAGCCACGGCTGTCCTCAAAAATTGATCGTACTTCGCTGTTTGCAATGGAATATGGGTCGAACGGATCCGGCGAGAAAACCTTAAAGCGGCTGCCGTCGTAGCGGTTCAGCCCGTCTTTGGTCGCAATCCAAATGAAACCGTCCCTGCTTTGAAGGATGTCGAAGACCATTCCTTGTGAAAGGCCATCCGCCGTGGAGAGCAGTTGAAAATCGGGCCTGGTTTGTGCGTGCAATTGACAGGCGCACAGGAGCAGGAAAAGGACAATTGTTTTTTTCAAACCAGAATGGATGTAAATCGGATACAATGTTACAGCATTTTCGGAAATTAATAAATCCCTGCTCATCCGAAGACGAACAGGGGATTTAAGTTATTGTTTTATTCTAATACGCCAAATATCATTGACGCAAAGCCGTCGCAGTCGTTTTGGCGCCTTCGACCAAAATCCGCAAGTCGCAGCCCTTGCAAGTACCTTCACAATTAAAATTTTCGACCGAAATGCGAGCCGGCTGCATCAAGGTGATTGTTGCACCGTTTTGAACATAAAGGCTCGCAATCTCCACTTCTCCCGAAGCAAGCACCGGGTAACGACGGGTGGTCGTCGAAACATCCGGGATCACTACGTTGTCAAAAACATCTGGCGTTTTACCAAGACTCCAGTTCTTTGAAAAGTGCCAGTCATTTTCGTGCCCAGGGAAACCGCCGTTCCACACATTGGTTTTTTGGGCTGACAAATTGATTGAAAACAGTGCGAAAAAGCAGATGGTGGCAATTGCTGTGCGTATCATGTGATTTGAAAATTTTAGTATTTATGATTCGATTTATTTTCAATAGTTAGACGAGTGCTTAAAAAGAATCTCAACGGGAAAATGAAAAAAAAATTTGCAGCAGCGGGTTTTGCTGCCCGGTCAAATTGGCTTTACCACGCACTCCGCTGTGGCGCGCGGTGAAAACACCGCGCACGGCGCCTGCTTCTGGTAAGGGGAAGACCACCTGAGGTGAAA
>JBAXTB010000557.1:0-3170 GCA_037130425.1 Bacteroidota bacterium | reverse complement strand
CTAAAATTTAATGTGAAAGATTATTGTACCGACAAATGTAAAGGAGAATTATCATTCACACAAAATTGGAGTTAAATGCGTTCTCTAAATATCCCCACAACCGAATCACCTCTACGGCCTCGCGCACGTCATGTACGCGTAAAATTTTCGCTCCTTGCATTAAGGCCGGTATATGGAGCGCGGTAGTGCCATTCAATGCCTGTTCCGGTTTTACGCCCAGTACCCGACAAATCATGGATTTACGCGACAATCCGGCTAATACAGGCAAACCAGTAATTGTTTGAAATACTGATAATTGCTTGAGTAATGCGAAGTTATGCGCCACTGATTTTCCAAAACCAAAACCGGGATCAAGTACAATATCTTTCACGCCGATAGCGCGGAGTTCCTGAATTTTTGCAATAAAAAAATCAAGTACCTCCTGCACAACATCTTCATATACAGGGTTTTGTTGCATGGTACCGGGATCGCCCTGCATGTGCATGAGTATGTAAGGGATACTTTCTCCTTTGGACGCCAAAGCGCCAATGCTTGGAAAAAAGTTTGTATCAAAACGACCGGCCGAAATATCATTGATGATGGATGCTCCTGCGTCCAATGCGGCGTGTAAAACTTCTGAGCGCCAAGTATCAATGGAAATAATGGTGCTGGGAAAACGGCTCAGCACGGCTTCTATCGCAGGTACCACACGCTTAATTTCTTCTTCTGCTGCAACAGTTTTAGCGCCCGGCCTTGAAGAAGCGCCTCCAATATCGAGGATCTGAGCGCCGTCTTCCAGCATTTTTTCAGCTTGTCGCAACACGGCCTCCGAGGTATTATACTGCCCGCCGTCGAAAAAAGAGTCCGGGGTGACGTTTAATATGCCCATGACGATCGGTGTACTCAAATCAAGCAGGCGGCCGCGACAATTGAGGGTTGATTGCATAAAAAGTTGATATTCAGGGTCGTTTAATTAGTTCATGAAGCAAATAATTCCTCTGTTCGATATTCGTTATTCGATATTCCTCTGTTCGATATTCGTTATTCGATATTCCCCTGTTCGTTATTCCTCACCGCGCCGCTTCCGATTTGCGCAGGGGCAGCGCCGCCACACGTTGACCGATCAAACGCCCAAGACGCAGACCTTCTTCGCAATCCATACGGTAATGCACCCCGATAGCCACCCTGGAGAGTGCGTTTTCACGGGCCATTTCTGCAAAAGAATGAAAGGTACGGGGCATTCCGGCAAATTCTTTGCGGCCTTTATGGGTATCATCGGTAATCGTAAATGAGTCGCCAAATAATTGCGACATGATGTTACAGGCCGCCGCGCCAAACATTGAATGTCCGGAAGGATACGAAGGGAACGGTGGGGCACTGTGCAAAGGTTCCCAATTGGTTTGTATAACGCGCCGGATATAGTCTTGAGGGCGTTCTAAATTGTATTTGTATTTAGCGGACCAGCATAAAATCCCGGCATCACAAAGGGCCAACCCTGTTTTGAGATAAGCTTCCAGCACAACCGGGAAATCTGGTTCAGCCTGTTCCACCACCTGGTTTAGGATAGAAATCCAACGTCCGGCAGGGGAAACCGTCAATCCTTCAAAATCATCACTCCAAAACTCGGCAATCCAGCGGTTTTCTTTGGAAAGTGGTTGAGAAATGGAAAAAACCTCCATCGCTTCGGCGTAAAAAGCCGAACCCGGAGACTCATTAAACTGCTGCGGCGCTTTCACTTCAATTTGTCCGGGCGCCACGACAAAAGGCCGAACGCCCCCCCAATGCGGTGTCAATGGCGGCATTCGATGCGTTTCAGAAGATTTCCAGCAACCTTTACACGCTGGTGGTTCGTAACTGCGATCGTAATTGTAGAGGAAACCGTCATGCCCAAGACTGTCTGTCATAGACCAGCGCCAAACAGACTCGGCCGCGCTCAGTCCAAACGCAGTTGAACGACGGACAATTTCTTCCCGACACGTGCCGAAATGGTCATCTTCACGTCTCCCAAGTTCTTTTATTCTATTTTGGAGCGCCTCTGGCGCATTGGGGAAAAAGTGCAGCAGTATTTGGCCGTAGGCTGCATTTAAACTGGCAGGAAGACAAAACTCCTTTGCATCGGGCATGATTTCTTGTTGCCGATATCCTTTTACATACTCTTGCATCGAAACATAGCCAGGCAAAGCCGGTAACGCCGCTTCATAGGCCGCCATTTCCACATAAGCCAGCATACGCGCGCTTACGGGTGGGCGATAACCGGGTGAATGACGTTCTAAATCCAATAACAGTTTGTTCCACTCCAGCGCGACTTTAGTGGCCTCCCGCATTTCAGGGGTCTCCCGATGATCGTCACGGCAAGCGACTAAACCGAATACCGATAAAATCAGTATAAAAATGCCATACGATGCGGATCGAAAGTTAAAGGTCGAAAACATGGGCTATTGATTCGATATTCGTTTATTCGATATTTATCTGTTTAATATGCTTCACGCTGCGGCAGGGAAATTTAATTGAAAAACAGTACCCCTATCCTGTGCAGAAGCCACATCCAACGCAACCCTGTGGAGTTTCATAATGCTATCAACCAATGACAAACCGATGCCGGAACCGCGCACGTGAATGCTTTGCGAACTTCGGTAAAACGGTTGAAAAATCAGTTGCAGGTCTTTAGCCGGAATGCCCGGCCCTTTATCGGCGATCTCCACGCGATGGCGACCATCCGGCTCAAAATATATTTTTACATTCACCCGTTTGTCGGGCGAAAACTTACAGCCGTTGTCCATTAAATTTAAAAATGCAGAGCGCAACAGGGATTCATTTCCACGCACACAAAGTTCCTCCTCGGTTTCCGGAATGCCATCAATATCAAATGCGATATGGTAATCGGGGTGCAGTTTCAAGAGTGTATCGCGGGTTTGGAGCATAATTTCGTCCAAGCGCACTGGTTCGAAGCAAATATTGGCGCCCTCCGAATAAACCCGCGCTAATTGCAGTAGTTTGTCCGTTATATCCCCTAATTCACGGGTATCTTCCAATACAGAACGCTGCGTGGTTCGGTATTCAGCCACTGTTCGGTCTTCTTTATCCAGGGAAACTTCCAATTGTGATATTATGACCGATAAAGGGTTTTTCAACTCATGCGAAACATTCGAAATGAAGTTTTTTTGCATGTGAAATGCCAACTGAATTCGATC
>JBAXTB010000556.1:0-3193 GCA_037130425.1 Bacteroidota bacterium | reverse complement strand
GCACTTGATTTGGCCGTTTCAACCCTGGAAACGCTTCAAGCACAAGGCACCCTGATCGGTGTGATTTCGCATATTCGGGAGATGAAAGACCGCATTTCTACCCAGATACAAGTGGTGAAGCATAGCGACGGATTTAGTACGGTTATTGTTCCCTCATCTTAAAATCACGACCTTTTTTTGAACGCGCGTTCCTTCAAATTCAGCGTTTACGATGTACAAACCGGAAGGCCAATTGCGCACATTGAATACCGTTTCAGAGCCGCTTGAGCCTTCTACTTGCGCCATCAATTGTCCCGCCATATTAAACACCTGTACCGAGCTGGGCGCCGAAACTGCATCCCAACGTATTTGAATTTGATTGTTTGCCAAATTTGGCGTTACCCAAAAAACAGGCTCATCCTGAGGTTCCCGTACACGCGTAAGACACTGAATCGTAAATGATAAAGATTGATTATCATCAAGTGTAAGTTCTTGTTCCTGAATGGAATTTGCACAAGCAACACGCACCACATATTTCCCTTTAAAACCACGAATGGAAACAACGCCATTTGCATCCGTTAGGGCAGATTCATTGGTCCACCATTTGTGAAAAACCTGATCGACAAAAGCTTCACCGCTTGGTTTTAGCGACCAGTCCTGATTAAAAATAGGTGCATTTCCCAACCAATGCGCGCCATCCCAGAAACCCCACATCAGGAAGCCTTTCATGCTGGGGTGCGCAAACGCAATCGTCAGAATATCACGCATATATGCGGCTTGTGTTTGCGTTGGAACCAATTTGTCGATGTCGTATTCCGTTATTTTCGCCTCCAATCCATAAGTATTCCAAAAATCATCCAGGATACTTTTTACCCGTGGAATCCCCGTAGGGAAAGCGCCGAAATGCCCTTGAAAACCAATGCCTTCCAAGGGCGCGCCGGCTGCCAACAATTCATCAATTCTGGTTTTCCAAAGATCCGTAACGCCGGTATCGTATTGCCCGCGTTCAATGGCCACATAATCATTCAAATAAAGATTAGAATTAGGTGCAAGGCTATCCGCCTGTTTGAATATCTCCGGGTATAATTCACGGCCGGTGGTATAACCCGGTTTCCCGGCAAGCGCATCGGCATAATCCGTATTTTGTGTAATTTCATTCAACACATCCCAATCGGTACAAGCCGTGCCAATGCCCGGATAGCCTAAAATACTGTTCAGGTGGTTCCGGATTCTATTTTTCAGGTATGCGGGATTACCCTTATTCGGCTCTAAATCGGAAGGCGAATAACCCCAGCCAGGCCAAACCAAATTATGTCCCCGGATCTTGATGTTTCGATCCTGCAACCAGGCCACTGCATCGGCAATTTCGGGTTGAGAGCTATACCAATGTTGTTCCCAGGCGGGCCATTTCAGGTCATTCTCAAACACCACTTCATTGAATCCGTGGCCATTGCCGTCCAGATTGAGCATCTTTTGTTCATACGTATCATCCTGGGCATTTCCACCGCCAAATCGATTGCTAATCACCGCAGTTCCAAAGCCAAATGCATGTTGTTTCATTTCAATATAAACATTGGCATTCGGAATCGGGTTACCTTGCGGATCTTTCACCGTGATGTGCAAATCTGCTTTTCTAAGTTGTTCAATACTCGCCGCCGCTGCTGCGCGCCAGGGCGCATTTGGCTCGATACCTGCATAGTAGTCGTTATGCAAATTAATCGGCAGCTGGTTCAGGTTGTAATTGTTTTTATAATTGATTACAGCCTCTCCACCAATTTCCACCACCTGATTTGCCCAGCCAAGATGCAAGCCAACATTCAACGTATTTGTTGCATAAGCCGCAGTCGCCTGAAACGGAATTAAAAATTGCTGCCATTGATTTTGGAGCAACACCGTAGCGAAACACTCCTTATTATAAGTGGTACTGTTTTCTGCCAAAATATTTACCTGTGCATCCGGTGTCGGCGAGCGCAACCAAATAACTAACAGGCATTTATCATTGATTGAAATAGGCGATGTGTTCCTGCAAAAATGCCCCGAATTCCAGGGATCGCCATTGGGAATTATACTAAAACTCCGCGCCTGGGCAAAAGATTGACCGCTTGGCGTGATGGTAGAAGCAGTTGTTCCATACGTAAAGGCGTTTGCAAACGTAGCCGTTTCGGTATTGGGTAACACCCAAAGGCCGCCGCTCAGACCGTAATTACTTTGGAATTGCGTTTGTAACCCTGTATGGTAGGCATCCTGCGCATTGGAATTGGCCAGCCAGGAAAATAATAGGACAAGTACGAGGAATTTTTTCATCCGAATTATCTTTATGTTTGGACAAAAATAGGAAAAACTCAACGGCTTAAACCATGCATCCACACGAAACGCTGATTATCAAATTTTACACTGCTTTCCAACAACGCGATGCCGCCACCATGGGCGCTTGTTACCACGACGAGGCGCAATTCAAAGACGAGGCTTTTGACCTGAAATCAGGCGCTGAAGTCCGTGCCATGTGGACTATGCTGTGTAAAAATGGCAAAGACCTGGAAGTTGTTTTCAGGGATGTTTCGGCCAATGAACAAAGCGGTTCCGCGCACTGGGAAGCCACCTATACTTTTTCGCAAACCAAGCGACGCGTCCATAACATCATCGAAGCGCGTTTTGAATTCAAGGACGGCTTGATTTACCGCCACCGCGACACGTTTAACTTTTGGCGCTGGAGCCGCCAGGCATTGGGAATCAGTGGTTTATTGCTGGGCTGGAGCGGATTTTTACGTAAAAAAGTGCAGGAAGGGGCGATGGGGAATTTGAGGAAGTTTATGGAAAACTCAAAAGCATAAACAAGATAATTGCAAAACCCAAAGTTTTTCTTGCAAAATAGGTCTGGCTGTTTTTAACTTTGCGCCGCAAGTTCTTTGTTTACGGGCACGACAAAGCCGTGGTCCGCACAAGCAGACCACGGCATGGGTATTACACAGGGTGGGTTCTTGAGGTTAGGAGTTTTAGTCCACTTTCACCACTTTAAAGGTTTCGGCATAGCCGGGGCCTTCGAGGCGGAGGAAATAGATGCCAGGGGATAGGTTGGCGGTGGATACGGTGTTTACACCGACTTCCAAGCCGTAGCGTTGTACAACGGCGCCGCTGAGGTTGAAAAGGGTTCCTTGGATTGGGGTGGTAAAGGTGGTTGGGATTTGGATTTGGAGGGTTGTGGTGGTTGGGTTGG
>JBAXTB010000555.1:0-3202 GCA_037130425.1 Bacteroidota bacterium | reverse complement strand
GGGATATGAAGTATAAGAAGCCGATTAAGAAGGCGCCGAAAAGGAAGGGCGGGTAAGCGAGTATTTTATTTAATTGTAAATTTTTCCCATTATAGCCTTCTTTGACAATGCTATCGTGTTTAACCGCCTAAATTGCGGCTTGTTTAAGTATTATCTTACATTATAAATATAAAATTATGAAACAAATTATCACCCTTTTTACGCTATTTGCGTACCTCTCCATCTTTTCCTCCACTGCTTTCGTCGCCCAGAATTTCGGCAATCCGCCTGGCTGGAAGCATGTGAATTTGGTGGGCGGCTCAGGCGCTGATTATGCGACTGATGTTGCGCACGACAATGCATCCAATGCGTATTACGTCGGGGCATTCAACGGCCAACTCAAATTGGGCGCCACTACGCTACAGGCAACTGCCCTCAATGAAGGTTTTCTTACAAAAGTTTCACCCGATGGCAATTATTTATGGGCTAAGCGATTTAAAACCGACAACGCTTCCGATACCACGGAAATCGTTTGTTCTGCGGTTGAAGTAGACAACGCCGGAAACGTTGTGGTTAGCGGGTATTTCACAAAAGGCAATTTAAAAATTGACAACCAGGTAAAATTTTTGCAAGGAACGAAAGACCTGTTTGTAGCAAAGTTTGACCCAAACGGCAATGTTCTGTTTGTTTACAGCAGCCAATATTTTAATATACCTGAGCGCTCTTTTAAATTAGCCATTGATGATAATGGCCAAATTTACTGCTTAGCGAGTTACGATATTATAAAAATCAGCCCAAACGGAACCGAATCCTGGCGAAAATACAAGCCGGATAACTCGATCAATAGCGATATTACATGGAAAAACGGGCAGTTGTATCTTGCCAGCGATTTTTTTACTGAAACAATGATCGGCAGCAATCATTTTGCGACAGATAATGACGGCATTTATATATGCAAAATTAACCCAGAAACTGGCGCATTTTCCGATGGGAGGCTTTTGGCTGAAAGCACTTATCTTACCCTTAACGGCCTAAGCGTTTTGAATGACAACGAATTTTATATTGCAGGTACATTTGAAACATCTATAAATTGCGAAGGAATTGTGGATAGTTTTCCGAGCATTTATGATTTGGAAGGGTATGTGGCCAAATTTAATTCGAACTCCTGTAACTGGCTACTCACACAAACCGACCCTAATGGACTTTCGAACTATGTGTACACGGTGGCCGCCGATGGTTCCGGCGCTGTCTGGATTGGCGGCCTCAACTACGGGCCAATTACATTCGGGGACAAATCTATACCGGTCGGCCCCGGTTTTTTAGGGAAAATAGACGCGGCCTCAGGTACCGTAACTGACTTGATTGCGCATTCGCCTATTAATAGCATTTCCGCATCCGGTTTAGGCGTCTGGCAGGCGGGATTCAGTAATTTGGCTGCAGTGTTTTCAAAAAATAACCAGGCAGGAGTAGTTTTTGAAAAAACGCCTGAAAACGACGGGGCCGATTGTAGAATCCAGTCATTGGAATCAGATGATTCGGGCCTTTATTTAAGCGCTAACATCCAGGGAAAGGTTAAATTTTTAGACCTGACTTTAGATGCCGCCCAATCATCCATGCTAATTGCGAAAGTCGATTTAAAAACAAATCATGTAATATGGCACACGATCATTTCGGGGGCGATTGCATCGGGCCGGTTGTACGGAAATAGCGGTGCATTGGATAAGAACACGCACAAATTTTATGCAATCGGTTCTTTTGCTGATCCAATCATATACAATGGTCAAACGATTAATGCACCCGATACTTCTTTGGCGAATACCGATTTTATCGTACAAACCAACGCCGATGGTTCCGCCGGCTGGCTTAGGGTATTTCCGGGGACAGATTTTATAAACGGGCTAACGGTAGACGGATTGGGCAATGCAATCGTCGGCGGTACTTTTAACAACCAAACAACGATCGGCAACACCAACCTGGTATCAAAAGGCAACAATGATTTCTTTGTAAGCAAATTGGATCCAAACGGAAATTTCCTTTGGACAAAACGCGGCGGCGGGGATGACATTGAATACTCGGCTACACCTACAATAGACGCCTCCAATAATATTTACATCACAGCAGAATCCTATTCGTTTCAATTCGATTGGAATGATGAATGGATGTTGAATACGCAATATGGTGAGGGCAATTTGTTTTTACTCAAAATATCGCCGGACGGCACGTTGCAGTGGGGAAAATTATTCGGCAGTGAAGATCTTTCAGATATTAACGGATCTGAATATAACTGTTATCAGGACAATACGGTCACTGACGGCGGCGGCAATACGTTTATCTGCGGACATTATGGTAAACTGAACAAGTTCGGATCGATTACGCTCACAAGCAAATTCACCTCGAACGATTTCATTGGAAAATTTGACGCAACCGGTACGCCTGTTTGGGTAACACCCATCAAAATGAAACGTTCAGCCAACCGCTCGTCCGAACTAGATCTGGATGAAAACGGAAATGTGTATTTTGCTTTACCAATACGCGATTCTGTGTTTATCGGCAATCAGGTTTTTGTACGAAAAGGAAGCCCTTCGGCTCGTAATATATTGTTTTATCGTTTCAATGGTACAACCGGAGCGCTGGAATGGGTCAAACAAACATTCGGCAGTTCTAATGCCGCGATCACTCCGACCGGCATTTCGGTGCATGACGCGAAAAGTATATTTTCGGCGGGCATTATTTTTGAAACTGTCAATTTTGACAACACCAAATTGAGTACCCAAAATGGAAACAGTAGTTTTTTAAATCTGCTTGGTGAAGATGTGGCTGTTGCAGTTCATACCCTTTCTTCAACGGAAAAGGTTTTGGAAATCTTCCCCAACCCGGCGCGCAATGAAACCAATATTTGGGCTAAAAACGCTTCATTATCAGGCATTTATGAGATTACCATCCATAACGAACAAGGCGATTTAGTTAAATCTGCTACGGTGAACGACCTGTCGCAAGCACAGCGTTTGTCGCTAAACGGTTTGCCGGCCGGGCTGTATTTTGTGACGGTTAGCAACGATAAAACCAGCGAAACGATTCGTTTGGTGGTTGAATAAATGATTTTCATCACACCAGATCTAAAAGCGCTCGTGAAGAGGTGTCATCTCCGACCAAAGGAGGAGGTGACATCTCTTCACGAAGATTACGTGCGTACATCCGTTCAGAGATGTCACCTTCTCGTGCC
>JBAXTB010000554.1:0-3207 GCA_037130425.1 Bacteroidota bacterium | reverse complement strand
TGTACCATCACCGGCATTTGCCTGCGTTTGAGGCATTGCAGGCGAAGTATAAGTAAGTAATGCCAAGATAAAATGGCCGCACCGTGTGACGGCACATTGTCTGAACCGGGATTATAGGGATTTTATGATTGTTGGATTTGAACATTGCAGGAAGGCTAAGTTCCTTGCGATATGGTCTCCTGTGAATCTAAAAATCGCTATAATCCCGGCTCAGACAATGTGCCGCGTCACTACATGGCTTTTTCGTTTTAACTTGTTTATTGGAACTGATAACTTACACCGAGCGTCGCCTGCCGGTTTTGCCTGCCCTTTAGTACGCTTTTCGTCCGGCCAATTCCGAAATAATAGTCCAAGTTTAAGCGAAACTTTTTCCCGATTGGATAATCAATGCCTGCTTTTGGGCCCCAATCAAATAAATTCAATTCGACGCTTTTGTAGGTGCTTTTGGCGGAGAATGGCTGTCCGTATTTAACGCCATCTATTTTATTGATGGCGTTGGCGTGTACAAATATTAAGGTTTGGATACCGAGTTTCAACCCAAATTTGCCGGATTGGAACCTTACATAAGCCGGAATTCCAATATATGTTGCGTGTAGTCTGGAATCTACGGTTGCAGTGCCGATTTTTTCAAGAATTTCCCACTGGCCGCTGGATCCGTATAGTTCCTGATTTTTATCTATGTCCCTTCCCTCTATTTGTACCCACAGGAGATTAATTCCGATTGTTGTTTTCCCTTTTATGGCTTTTTCCGCATAAAAACCGACGTTTCCGGAAGGGCTATACCGGACTTCTGTCGAGGCAAGGAGCGGTGAAGTTACTTTGCTTGCGCCCAGATTCAGGGTTGCGCCGAAGTGGAATTTTTGTGCCTTGGCGTTGAAAGAGACTAATAAAATGGTAAAAAGGATGAGTAATGATTTGGCGATTTGCATAGGGGACGTTTAAATTTAAAAGGCTGATCTGTTTTTATATGTTACGAAATGATTGGCGAAGTGGTTGGGTTAAACCAATAAACTCAAAATAAACTCCCCTGCACCGGCGGTGGCGTCACTTCTTTCGGCCCTCTTACTACGACTTCCGGCATTTTCGCCCTAAATATTTCCACGCAATATGCCGCCAAATCCGGCGCCAACAAATTATCCGGTTCATGGGTAAAAAAATAGGCCGCTTTTAAACCTTGCTCGTACCAAAATGCCAACCGCTCCGCCCAGGCCTGGATGCGCGTGTAATCGCTTGGGTGCAAGCCGTTGCCGACAAAACGAATCAGCACCAAATCACTGGTTAAGCGCGTATGGCATACGTCACGGCGACCTGCGACATCGGTTATGACTGTTATAATACCTTGTTGTTCAAGTAGTTGGAAGTATGTTTCGGCATCTATGCTTTCGTTGAAAAAATCGGGATGCCGGACTTCCAGGGCCAAGGGAATGTTTTTAGGGAAACGCTCCAGAAAACGCAACAGCAGCATATTTTGGGCCGGACTGACATGCGGCGGCAATTGCATAAAACAAGGGCCAAGTTTTGTTTCCAAACCAGCAATTTCCCGGCAAAACCATTCAATTTGCGGCCCTGAAAGCCCCAAATCGCGGGCGTGACTGATGGTTTGCGGGATTTTTGGGCAAAACCGAAAATCGTCGGGCGTTTCTTCCCGCCAGCGCTCCACCGTTGCAGCATCCGGAATGCGGTAATGCGTGGTGTTATGCTCAATGGTATTGAACTGGGCGCCATAACAATGCAGGAATTCTTTATCTTTCGTGCCTTTTGGGTACCATTTGCCCACCCAGGGTTTCATATTGTAGCCGGTTGCGCCTATGTACAGGCGCGGGTGCGGGTGCGCGAGACCAGGCAACACAGATTCGTTTTGCTGCGGTTCGGGTGGCAGCGAGAAGTCAACATGTTCGATGGAGGCAAGTTTTCCAAAATCCATGCGGCAAGTATAGGGGAAATGCGGATTGTTTTACCATTATGCACGCAAAGAATTCATAAAATGCAGGTTGCAATTTTTGAAAAGTCTTGTTAATTATGTTTTAAAATAAAGATTAAGACACTTATATTTGCAACACTTTTTCATATTCGCTGTTTTATCTCTTTTATGAAACGCAAAGATTTTATCAAAACCATGCTTGGAGCCACAGGCGCCTTATCGTTGGGCGTATCACTTAAATCGCTTTCAGAAAACCTGAAAGAAGAGGACTATCTCATGCCGGTACTGTTTGTCGGCCACGGTAGCCCGATGAATGCCATAGAAGATAATGAATTTACAAAAGCCTGGAAATCCGTTGCGGGAACGATTCCAAAACCCAAGGTAATTCTTTGTGTATCAGCGCACTGGCTTACGAAAGGAACCTTTGTGACGGCCATGCCACATCCTGAAACCATCCATGATTTCGGCGGTTTCCCCAAGGCTTTGTTTGATGTGGAATACCCGGCGCCGGGCAGCCCATCGTTTGCCAAAGACCTCGTTGAAACCATTAGTTCCACGCAAGTCGGCCTGGATCAAAACTGGGGTCTGGACCACGGTACCTGGTCGGTCGTGCGCCCCATGTACCCCGATGCGGATATTCCGGTACTTCAGTTGAGCATCGACTATTACCAGCCCGGCGCGTACCATTACGCACTGGCGAAAGAACTAAGCACTTTGCGCAAAAAAGGTGTGCTCATCATTGGTAGCGGCAATATGGTACACAACCTCGGCATGGCCGATTTTAGTAAAATGGACGGCGGTGGCTTTGATTGGGCTATTGAAATGAATGAGATTTTTAAAAAATTGATTTTGGAGGGCAATCACGTGCCGTTGATGAACTACGAAAGCCTGGGCAAATCAGCCAAATTGGCGATTCCTACGCCGGATCACTATTATCCCTTGCTTTATACGCTGGCGCTGCAAAACAAGAACGAAACGGCTACTTTTTTTAATGATAAGGCGGTGGGGGGATCGTTGACGATGACTTCGGTGAGGATTGGGTAGGATTTTTCCGCTTGCGAGGGGATGGGACGCAGATGACGCAGACTAAAGCGCAGATTTAAAAGGTTTTTTCCGCTTGAGAGGGGATGGGACGCAGATGACGCAGACTAAAGCGCAGATTAAAAAGGATTTTTCTGCTTGCGAGGGGATGGGACGCAGATGACGCAGACTAAAGCGCAGATTTAAAAGGTTTTTTCCGCTTGAGAGGGGATGGGACGCAGATGACGCAGACTAAAGCGCAGATT
>JBAXTB010000553.1:0-3212 GCA_037130425.1 Bacteroidota bacterium | reverse complement strand
GAGGACACCGCAATACGCCGCGCGCCAGGACGAATATATTTCGAAAAATGTCCGATATAATAGTATGAATTCATGTACGTTAAGGTACCCTTGCGCGTGTCCGCGTGTACGGGTGCGAAGCAGAAATTCTGAACGTGGTTCGGGCCGCCCGTTTCGTCGAGCAGGATGTTCCAGTCGGTCCAGGCTACGGCGCCGTTGTTGAAATCCTGAATCATAGACTGGCCATAGTTTTCGCCCCAGTGCCAGTCGTTGATAGTTTTCCAACTGAAGGGATAATTGCAGGCTTCGGTCAGCATCAAAGGTTTATTCGGGAAAGAGGAAGACACTAATTTTACATTGTCGGGCGTCGGCGCGCCGGTCCAACTTTCATACCAGTGAAAGCCCACGCCCCACACGTATTTGGCTGCGGCCGGGTCGCTCAGGATGGTGTTGGCGCGTTGGTACAACAAATCGCGGTTGTGGTCCCAGGCAATTAACCTCTTGTTTTTCAGGCCGTTGCGTTCTAATGTCGGCCCTAAGAATTTCTTGATAAAATCCCGTTCTTCATCGGCCGTGTACATGCAGGATTCCCAGGTTTGTTTGGCCATCGGTTCGTTTTGCACAGTGAGACCCCAAACCGGAATGCCTTTTTGCTCATACGTCTTGATGAATTTCACGTAGTAATTGGCCCAGGATTGGTAAAATTCCGGTTTCAATTTGCCGCCGTGCAACATATCATTGTTGTCTTTCATCCATGCCGGCGGACTCCAGGGACTGACAAACAAAGGCAAACGCCCGCCTGCCGCCGCAATGGCCTTTTTCAAAAGCGGAATTTTGTATTGTTCGTCGTGCGCCACATTAAAGGTTTTGAGCGCCTTATCGCCTTCTTTCACGTAGGTGTACATATCGCTCGAAAAGTCGCAGCTGTTGATGTTCGTGCGCGCGAGCGTGTACCCGATGCCTTTTTTCGGGTCAAAATAAGCGCGCAGCAAGGCTTCCTGCTTATCGGCAGGCAATTTTGCAAAGGTTTCAGCCGAAGCGTCCGTGAGTGCGCCGCCGATGCCCACAAAGGTTTGGAAGCGGTGTGCAGGATCTACAAAAATACAAGGCTGGTTTTCAAACGGCTGCCCAAACGGCGCAAAACGCAGCGAATCCGTGGGCGTGAGCCGGTAATTGGTGCTGTCGGCCGTCGTAACCACCATGACCTTTTGGACTTTGTGAACAGGGCGCGGGGCGGCTTTTTTGGCCGTTTGCGCATATACGGCGCTGAAAACCGGCAGGCAGAGCAGGAGAACGAATATTTTTTGCATGTTGTCGTATTTTGTTGGGTAAATGTAGGGTTTTTGCCACAATAAGTGAGGAGGTGACTGCAGTCACCCCCTCACTTGCGCCAGCGGAGGGATTTTGGTCCACTTAACTACAAAATGTAATATTTTTATAATTTTGTCGCGTCCTATCTTACCTGCTTTTTAATATTCAACTATTAGAAGGCAACAAACGATTATAAACCTGCCATGCCGAAATCACTACAATTCCTACTCAGGATCTGCCTGCCCTTGTTCTGCTACCTGCCGCTTCATGCCCAGCGCGAAGACCTGACCCGCGACCGCGAATTCTTTAACAAACAAGCCATCCTATACCAGCAATGGTTAGACCACAGCGGTTTGGGTAAAACCTTGCACGTCAAAACCGTGGAAACCGATCCGCAGCAGGTGGCGCTTTACCTGGCGTTTCCTTATGAAAAAGCAGATTCGGTACAAGCCGCCTGGAGCCGATTGAAAAAAGATTATGACGCCCTGAATACAGGGATGAATCTTGAGCGAGCACTATTTTATAAAATGCTGTCAATCATGGAGTTGCGCCAAAGTGTGGCGAATGTACAGATTTACGACACATACGATACAAGGGAAGAACCCTGCTTTTTTCGGGGCATTTCTGTAAAAGAAGGCGCCTTTCATGTCGATTCCACCGGCTGTAAATCAAAAATCTTGGACATCTACTTGTCGCCGAACGACCTGCGCAGCGCCCGAAAACCAATCAAAGGCGACTTTCTTAAACAATATACCCAACAATATGTATTCGACAAGATTCACCAATACGCCAAACAACGTTATGAACGCACGACCTGCATCGGGCGCCATCCACAAGTAAGTCCGCCGCAGATTGATGGAAATATCATGCGTTTTGAAGTCACGGATTTGTGTAAAGAAGTCGTTAAGAATGCAGAAAACAACGTGATTTGTGCTTTTTTGAATAAATATGTAAAGCCCTGCAACTGGATTCAGCGCGAAAAACTGACATTTACCTTTGTGTATCAGACCAATGGGAATGCCTTTCAACTTAAATGCACCCTCGAAGGCAAGGTCGGCTCCGGCTTTTATGACGAGGTAGGGCGCGGCGGTTATTTGGATATGGAAATAGATTTCGACGGTTATCTGACCGATTATGCCAATAAACTTCAATTCGAACTCAAGGATATTCTACGGTGAAAAAATCTGATTTGCTCGCGCTGATTGCCGCCGACGAAATGCGCCCGGCCCTCGAAGTTACGCAGGAATGTGCCGTGCTGCTGGAACGCGGCAACTTGCAGCAGGACATTGTGCTCCTGCGCTCGCAATGGGAAGGTTTGGAGAAGGAAATGCAAAACGGTACCATTGCCTGGGATAGCCTGTTGCAAGGACGCAACCGGATAAAACATGCCCTGCTCGAACTGCTCCATGAACTGCCCGAACAGTTGCCCGTTACCCGCGATGTATCGGGTCGCGCGCGAGCTTTGGCGCCTAAACCGGGCGTAGAAGAAGGACGTTTTAAACGCCAAGTCTTCAAATTTATGCTGCTTTCCAAATGCTGGATCATTTATTGGATCTGGCTGCATAAAAGCACGGGCGGCTTTAGCAGCGGCGAGGCGACAGCGACAATGTCCTTGTTGCTGCCTGCTTTTACGGCTTACACGACCGTGATGCTGAGCGATTTAATTAAAAACCGCAACAAACCGCTTATTCCGGAGGTGTTTTTACCACGGGTGAGTAGTACCTTGTATTGGGCGACCTGGTTGGTCATGGGTATTTACGTGTTTGCCATACATAGCTTGATTGGCGAAAAAGCCGCCGGTTTACTCGCAGATAACCCCAAGGCCAACTATGATTCCTTAACCGCCTGGTTGGGGATTGTGGAAAGCGCTTTCGGCATTTATGTGTGGCAAATTATTGCCGCCGTTTTTAAACGCAGTGACG
>JBAXTB010000552.1:0-3221 GCA_037130425.1 Bacteroidota bacterium | reverse complement strand
CGACAATACGCTCGGTCATCCGAATAATATTTTGCGAACGATCCTCTCGTTGCTTGAAAAACGACTTATGATACACCCTCAATACGCTCGGTTACGCATAATATTTTGCGAACGATCCTCAAGTTGCTTAAAAAACGACTCATTATAGACCTTCACTATGCTCAGTTCAATTAAGGACGCCGGTATTACATTTTTAATCATTTGTGCTTTGTTTTGAATGTACAGCGCTTATATTTGCCGATGCAGCGTACAACTGCCTAAAAACAGGCATTTATAAACCTTCCAATGAAAGGAAAAACCGGCTTTCAATCCATTTTAACGAATTTCCGCAAACACGCCATTTCCGAACGGGACAAGGGTGATAAATTTGAGCGGCTGATGCAGGGGTATTTGCAAACCGATCCGCGCTACGCCGACCTGTTTGACCACGTTTGGCTTTGGAATGACTTCCCCGCGCGCAAGGATTTTGGTGGAAAAGACACCGGTATCGACTTAGTGGCCCGCACGACTTCGGGCGATTATTGGGCCATCCAGTGCAAATGTTTTCAGGAAAGCGCGGTGATCGACAAACCCGCCGTGGATTCCTTTCTTTCTACTTCCAGCAAGAATTTTAAAGACGATCAACTCCGTACCACCGGTTTTGCGCACCGCCTCTGGATTTCGACCACCAATCGATGGGGCGAAAATGCCGAAACCACCATCCGAAACCAACACCCGCCCGTTACCCGCATCGGCCTGCACGAACTCAGCGAGGCGCCGGTCGATTGGGATAATCTTGAAAAAGGGCTGAGCGGCGAAGCCTCCCGAACGGCGAAAAAAACGCCGATGCCCCACCAAACCAAGGCCATCGAAGCCGCACACGTGCATTTCAAGGACGCCGACCGCGGAAAACTCATCATGGCCTGCGGCACGGGCAAAACATTTACCTCCCTCAAAATTGCCGAAAAAGAAACCCGGGGCAAAGGGTTAGTCCTGTTCCTCGTGCCTTCTATTGCCTTGCTCGGACAAACCCTGCGCGAATGGTCGTCCGACGCCGAACAAGGGTTCAATGCAATTTGTATCTGCTCCGACGCCGGGGTAAGCAAAAAACGCAACAACAACGAAGACTCCGACGGCTACAGCGTGGTCGACCTCGCCCTGCCCGCTTCCACCGACGTAAAAGGCATCCTGAAACAGTTCGACGGCCTGCGCAGCGACACGGCGCATGACCTGACGGTGGTGTTTTCCACCTATCAGTCCATCGACGTGATTGCCGAAGCCCAGGCCGCCTTGCTTAAAAAGTCAAAACCCGACACCTTCGGCATTTTTGACCTGATTATCTGCGACGAAGCCCACCGCACCACCGGCGTTACCGTCGCTGACTCCGACGAATCGGCCTTTGTAAAAGTACACAACAACGATTTCCTGCGCGCGCGCAAGCGCCTGTACATGACCGCGACGCCCCGGCTGTTCAGCGACGACTCCAAATCCAAGGCCGCACAGGAAGACGCCGTGCTTTGTTCCATGGACGACGCCAAACTGTACGGGGAAGAAATATACCGCATCGGATTCGGCGAGGCCGTAAACCAAGGCCTGCTGTCCGATTATAAAGTGCTGATTCTCACCGTCAGCGAAGAAGATATGACCGCGCCGGTGCAAAAAATGGTGGCCGATTCCACCCACGAAATCAACGCCGACGACGCCTCCAAACTCATCGGCTGCATCAATGCGCTGTCGAAAAAAATACTCGGCGATGCCGGTATCCTGAAAGACAGCGATCCCGAACCCATGCGCCGCGCCGTGGCTTTTTGCCAAAACATCAAAGTTTCGGAAAAAACCACGCGCACCTTCAACGAAACCAAGGACATTTATTTCAACAGTTTACCCGCCGCAGCCCGCGCCGAATTAGTGTCGGTAAACGCCCAGCACATCGACGGCAGCATGGCCACACCCCTGCGCGATGAAAAATTAGCCTGGCTCAAAGCCACGCCCGACAACGCCGCCGAATGTCGCATGCTCACCAATGTGCGCTGCCTCAGCGAAGGCGTAGACGTGCCCTCGCTCGACGCCGTGCTGTTCCTCTCGGCCCGCAACTCGCAGGTGGATGTGGTGCAGTCCGTGGGCCGGGTGATGCGCCGCGCGCCTGGCAAAAAATACGGCTACATCATCATCCCTGTGGTGGTGCCGGTAGACGTGGAACCCGAAAAATCGCTCAACGACAACGAACGTTTCAAAGTGGTGTGGACGGTGCTCAACGCCTTGCGCGCGCACGACGACCGCTTCAATGCCACCGTCAATAAAATAGAACTCAACAAGCACAAACCCGAACAAATCTTAGTCGGAAGGCCCGATAACCGCGCCGGCGACAGCGTGGAATACCGCGACCATGCCGCCGAACCCGGACATTCCGCAAGCGAACTCGTCAGCCGCCAACTCAGCATCCAGTACGAGCAACTGCAGAGTGTGCTGTTTGCCCGCATGGTGCAAAAAGTGGGCGACCGCCGCTATTGGGAACAATGGGCCAAGGACGTGGCCCAGATTGCCGAGCGCCACATCGAGCGCATCACGCGCCTCATACGCGAAGACGGCGCACACCAGCGCGCCTTTGCCGATTTCCTCGGCGGCCTGCAAAAAAACATCAACCCCGCCATCAGCCGGGAAGAAGCCGTGGAAATGCTCGCCCAGCATTTTATCACCAAACCGGTTTTTGAAGCCCTGTTTGAAGGCTATTCCTTTGTCAAAAACAACCCCATTTCGGTGTCCATGCAAGGCATGCTCGACCTGCTTGAGGCCCAAAGCCTTGACAAAGACACCGAAATCCTGCAAAAATTCTACGAATCCGTCAAAGCCCGCGCGGCCGGGATTGACAATGCCGCCGGAAAACAGCGCATCATTGTGGAACTGTACGACAAGTTTTTCAAAACCGCCTTTCCCAAGATGGTGGAAAAACTCGGCATCGTGTACACCCCCGTGGAAGTGGTGGATTTTATCATCCGCTCCACCGACGCCCTGCTGAAAAAGGAATTCGGCCGCAGCATCAGCGACGAAAACATCCACATCCTCGATCCCTTCACCGGTACCGGCACCTTCATCACCCGCCTGCTGCAAAGCGGCCTCATACGCCCCGATGACCTCCGGCGCAAGTACGCCCACGAACTCCACGCCAACGAAATTGTGCTGCTGGCCTACTATATCGCCGCCATCAACATTGAAAATGCCTACCACGACCTGGCGGCATTATC
>JBAXTB010000551.1:0-3233 GCA_037130425.1 Bacteroidota bacterium | reverse complement strand
TCGGCTGCCTTCAAAGCAAAATTGAAGTCTTACGGCGGTTTTGATGCAGAAATTTTAGAAAATGAAGAGGCTTACGAGTTCTTCGAGCCTATTATTCGAGCCGATATGCAGGCTTTAGAAACCTGGCAATATCAGGCACAAACGCCCTTAGATATTCCAGCCACCGTATTATCCGGTACGAACGAAGATATAACGGAGGCGGAATTGCGCGCCTGGAGCCTTGAATTCAGCGGAGAAATCCAGTTTGAGGTATTCGAGGGCGACCATTTCTTCCTTTTCGAACATGCCGAAGCGTTTTCAAACATCCTTAAACAGCGCCTGTTTGAAGGCGCCCTTAATTAAATCGCCCTATTATGGACATCATCGAAGTTCAAACTGAAAAAAAGAAAAAGGCTGATAAACTTGTACGGTTTCGCACATTGTGGTCAGCCGGCGCAGGTTTTATCCCGGTACCTTATCTGGATGCGGCAAGTATCCTGACCATCCAGATCTGGATGCTGCGTGATTTATCTAAACTATATGATGTACCATTTCGGGAGCATCGGGCCAAATCGGTGATCGGCACGCTTGTCGGAAACGTAGGTACTGCCAGTGTGATTAAAGTGATTCCGGGTCTGGGTAATGTTTTAGGCGGTGGTGCTGTGGCTGCAACCGCAGGCGCAACCACGTATGCGCTCGGCAAAATTTTTACCAAGCATTTTGACCAGGGTGGCACCTTTTTGAACTTTGATCCGATCAAATCGCAAGAATATTTCAAGAAATTATATGCCGAAGGCGCTAATGTTGTGAAAGACATACAAACGGGCCAAGTCGGCAGCCTGAACGACGTACATGCGCAAGCGGTAGCCTCCACGGCGACCTTAAAATTGGCTACCGAAGAACTGCGCGCTACCATTGCAGCCTTGCAACAACAGTTGGATCAGCAGGCCAAAACGCTCAATGCGGCTCCAACGCCGGAAAAACGGAAAAACCGATTTGGCTTTTTGGGCCGCTTCGTTAGTTGGTCTTTTAAATGGACCATTCGCCTGATTATTTTGCTGGTGTTGGCAATTGCCGGGTATTGGTTGTATCGGAGCGGATATGTTGCCCGCCTGTTCAGCAAATCGCAACACGCCGTAACCGCAACGGATTCTACTGCGAACAACTTGCACACACCGAATGTACCCGACGCTGCGGTTAAACAGGATGCAGCCAACAACGCTGCCACGGAACAGCCGAATGCGCAGCCGCCGGCGGAAACACCCACATTTAATTTCGATCAACAGTCGGCGGAAGCATTATTGGCCAATTATCTGGCGAAAGCAAGCGCTGCGTACCCCAAAATAATGCCTTTAAACGCGGTGCGTTTTGAGCCGGGCGTTGCAGCCATAGCGGCAGACGGACAGCGCCAGGTCAAACACCTTGCCGCCGTACTTTCAGCCTACCCGGATGCCAGGGTGACGATTTTCGGCCCAACTGACCCAGGCGGCGATCCTGCCACAAGCCGCGATTTGGGCCTGAACAGGGCAAAAACGATTGCTTTGGCCTTAAACCAATTAGGCATACAAAGCGGCAGAATTGCAACCGATGTAGTTGAAACGGGCGCAGGCGCGCCTGTGAACGCGCAGGTGGAAGTGACAAACCGCTAACCCAACAACATTACCCAACACGCTAAATATCAATAAAGTGTATTCAAAATTTTTACTTCTGTTCGTCGCCTTAAGCACGGCGACCCTTGTATCGGCGCAAAATGTAACGCCTGCCGCTCCTGCCGCGCCCATGCCGAAAGCCTGGAAAAAAACAATTGGAATCGGCCTGACATATAGCCAGACCAACATTACAAATCCGCCGGCAGGTTATGGTCAGGATCAAATCGGCGCCAATGCGCAATTAAACGCATCGTTGAACTACGACAAGCATAAAATATACTGGAACAGTGTGTTAGATTGGAATTTTGGTTTGCTGCGCCTTGGCACTGGCCCAATAAGCGCCGGTTCGAATCAGAAAGTGCCTTTTCTGAAATCCTTAGATCAATTGCAGATCAATTCCATTGCAGGATACAGGGTTAGCAAGGACTCCACCTGGTCGGTATTGGTCGGAACAAATATCATTACCCAGGCCACTGCCTCCTATACTGACCCGGAACAAAAGGTGTACGGTGTTTTTTTGAAGGATATTCGCAACTCAGGTACCAATCCAATTCAGTCCAAATTTTTTGCGCCCGCTAAAATGTTGGCTTATGTCGGAATCGGGTATCAGCCTTCCCCGAAATTATTTTTCGGCTATTCCCCCGTTACATACAAGGCCATTTTGGTATTGGATCCTGCGGTTGCCCGCTTAGTGGGCGCAGTGGACGCCCAGGGTCTGCCGACCAAAACCGTACACGGCAACCCGGTTGAAATCGTAAACGGGGCGCCGGTATTTAAAAGGGCATTCAACTTGTTCGGTTCCTATTTGTACGCCCAATACAAGGATCGTTACGCAAAAGGCCGCATCGGATTTGCTTCGCGCCTGCAACTGTATTCCAACTACCTCGACCACCCGGAAAACATAGATGTGTACTGGCAAAATATGCTGGATTTGAACATCATCAAGGGTTTAAAACTCACGTACCAGTTCGATGTGTTTTACGACCAGGATGTGCTGGTAGCCATTTCTGACAAGAACGCACCCGGCGGTTTGTCTGGGAAATATGGACAAAGGGCATCGATCCTGCGGCAGTTGATGCTGCGGTATGTGCTTAGTTTTTAATTAACATACGGGTAAAGAGCCTGGAAGCGCTGTAAAAAGCGCAATCACGCCGGCGCTAAAGAGACTGCTACCTGTATTGTACGACCAGAATACACATTATGACTTCAAGGATACAATCTTCCGTCCTTCCCCTGACCCAAAACCAGACCGCGATTTGGCTTGACGAGTTGCTTTTTGAAAAAAGCCCGATGTACAATATTGGGGCTTATTATGAAATTAAAGGCCCATTGGAGGTTGAATTGTTTGCGGAGGCCCTGCGGAAGGTCGTGGCGGAGCACGACGTGTTCGGTTTGTCTATTGAGTACATGGAAGATGGACAGGCGTGCCAGCATTTTACGCCGCAAGCGGACTACCGTTTGCCGGTGCTTGATTTTTCAAATCAGGAAGATGCGGCAGCGCTATGTGTGCAATGGATGAACGCGCATTTTCAGGAAGCATTTGATATTACGCAAGGGCCGTTGTTCAGTTTTACCTTATTAAAGGCGGGTGGGGAACATTATTAT
>JBAXTB010000550.1:0-3243 GCA_037130425.1 Bacteroidota bacterium | reverse complement strand
AGGTACCAACCAATTTTTTTCATGATCGGAATTTTGTGGGTTTCCACAAATTCAATCAGCGTGCCGTCCGGGTCTTCAATGTAGGAGAAATAGCCAGCCGCTTCGCCCATATCAAAACTACCGCTGGAATCCACGGTGAATGGATGCCCTTTTTCAGCGCAAAATTGCTTCAATTCGGCCATGCCGGTCATGTCGAAACAAAGGTGGATAAAGCCCAAATCGCCCCACAAACGGTCTTCAAACAACTTGCGCGGCGTGCGTTCCAGGGTTTGTACCAACTCAATTTCGGTATTGCCCAACAGCGGACTAAACGGGCCTTTCCGTTTTTCGCTGTGCTGCAACAACACCCGGCGGCAAGTGGAAAACCCGCCGTCGATGCCGTGAAAATCATCAAATCCCTTGGTTTCATCGTACACAACCCGGTCATAACCAAGGATTTCCCTGTAAAAACGCAGGGATTTATCCATGTCAGACACGCCGATGATGCAGCCATACATGCCGCCCGTCAAATCGGGTCGGCTTTGGCTGAACCACTCGTCGCTGCCCACCACTTCAAACAAATTGCCCCAGGGATCTTTTACAAAAAAATGCTCCCGGCCATCGGGGCGCGGCATCGGGTTGGTCACAATGTTGCAACCTGATTTCCGCAGTTTATGGAAAGTCGCTTGTACGTCTTTGCTCTTTATTTTGGCAATATAAATGCCCAAATCGCCCAATTGCGGCTGAAACGCAGGCGGTACCGGCGTCCGGCTGGTGTATTGCCAGATTTCCATGCCGCCGCCGCCCTGCATATTCATGGCCAAAATCGCATGTCGGTCACGTGCTTGGCCGCCCGTGTAAGGCAGCATCAGTCCGGCCGTGGCCGCTTCTTCAAAAATCGGCACGTCCATGCCAAAATGTATGCGATACCATTTGAATGCCTCGTGTACATTCGAAACGCCGATGCCGATTTGTTGAATTCCTGAGAAGAACATAGTGAAAGTCGTGGGCGAAAGCCAAATATCGTGGGCGATTTTTGACTTGTGGTTGTTGATTAATTGCTTGTTGCTTGTTCGGCCCCAGACTCCTTTAGAGCTATGTTGTTGACTTAAATCTATAAAGCCCCAACGGGGCGGAACCATTAGAATTGGGCAACGCCCAATTTAAAATGGCCAAGGTTTTGAGAAGCCCTGAAAGGGCGGAATCACACGTAGCACAGGTTGATTTCGCCCTTTCAGGGCTTAGATCTCGGGTTGCCTCCAATAGCAGGGTGTTACCCTGCCTTGATGATTCCGTCCTGTCAGGACTTTGGTAACGCTTAAGTCAACGACATTGCCCTTTAGTAATCTGGGGCCAAGCAAGCAACGAACGTTATTTATTTCAAAATTTCAAGCAATACTCACTTACACTTTAGTCAAATCGATCCCAAGTTCCTTCAACTGCTCCGCTTTAATCCCGCTCGGCGCGTCAATCATCATATCGCGGCCCTGGTTGTTTTTCGGGAACGCAATAAAGTCGCGGATCGAGTTGGCGCCGTTCATCACAGCACAGAGGCGGTCGAAACCGAAGGCGATACCACCGTG
Organism: Bacteroidota bacterium; assembly: GCA_037130425.1. Lineage (GTDB taxonomy): Bacteria > Bacteroidota > Bacteroidia > Chitinophagales > Saprospiraceae > M3007. Next base: position 1,681 of record JBAXTB010000550.1, on the reverse strand, counting down.
GGGCGGCGCGCCGTATTCGAAGGCGCCGAGCAAGAAACCGAATTGATTTTCAGCCTCTTCCGGTGTAAAACCAAGCAGTTTGAAATTGCGGCTTTGCAGGTCGCGGTCGTGTATACGAATGGAGCCGCCGCCGATTTCAACGCCGTTCAGCACCAGGTCGTATGCGTCGGCACGAATGCTTTTGAGCACGGCTTTGTCGTCGGATTCCATTTTCACAATGTCGGCCGGTTTGGGCGACGTGAAGGGGTGGTGCATGGCAAAAAAGCGCTCTGCCTCTTCGTCCCATTCCAGCAGCGGGAAATCAACCACCCAGAGCGGTTTGAAATCGTCGCCGCGACGCAGGCCCAAACGCGTGCCCATTTCAAGGCGCAGTTCGCTGAGTTGTTTGCGTGTTTTTTCGTCTTCGCCGCAAAGCAGGAACAAAATATCGCCTGGTTTTGCGCCCGTGCGTTCGATCCATATTTTAAGGTCTTCCTGGCTGTAAAACTTGTCAACCGAGGATTTAATACTGCTGTCGGCTTCGTATTTCACGTAAACCAAGCCTTTCGCGCCGATTTGCGGACGTTTCAGCCATTCGGTCAATTCGTCAATTTGTTTACGCGAATATTCGGCGCAGCCGGGTGCGCATATTGCTACCACGGATTCAGCGCCGTCAAAAATTGGGAAACCCTTGCCTTTGGCCACATCGCTCAGATCCACGAATTCCATCCCGAAACGAAGGTCCGGTTTGTCGGAACCATACAGGCGCATGGCTTCGTCGTAGGTCATACGGGGGAAATCGCCCAATTCAAGGTCGAATGTTTGTTTAAACAGATATTTGGTCAGTCCTTCAAACGTGTTCAGGATGTCTTCCTGATGTACGAAGGCCAATTCACAGTCAATTTGGGTAAACTCCGGCTGACGATCGGCGCGCAAGTCCTCGTCGCGGAAACATTTCACGATCTGGAAATATTTATCAAAACCGGCCACCATCAAAATTTGCTTGAAGGTTTGCGGCGATTGCGGCAGGGCGTAAAACTGGCCTTTGTTCATGCGGGAAGGCACCACAAAGTCGCGCGCGCCCTCCGGCGTACTCTTGATCAGGTTCGGCGTTTCTACTTCGATAAACCCTTGATTGGCTAAGTATTTACGCGTTTCAATAGCCAAATTGGAGCGGAAAATCAGGTTTTTCTGCACCGCATTGCGGCGCAGGTCGAGGTAGCGGTATTTCAAACGGAGCTCGTCGCCGCCGTCAGTATCGTCCTGGATGGTAAAGGGCGGGGTTTTGGACACATTGAGGATCCTCATTTCCGTCACCTTGATTTCGATTTCGCCGGTTGGGATTTTGGTCGTTTTCGATGTGCGTTCGATCACAGTGCCGGTAGCCTGCAACACGTATTCGCGGCCGACGGAACGGGCCATATCAAACAAAGCGGCGTCGGTATATGCTTCGTCAAAAACAAGTTGCGTAATGCCGTAGCGGTCGCGCAGGTCGATCCAAAGCAGGGAACCTTTGTCGCGAATCACGGAGGCCCAGCCGCTGAGGGTGACGGTTTTGTCGAGATCGGAAAGGCGAAGTTCGCCGCAGGAATGGGTTCTGTACATAATAATAAGGTGTGCAGTGATGGTATTTTGCTAAAGGGCGGCACAAAAGTAAGGGAAAACGCCAAAGCCCATACTGTTGAAACAAAATTAGGTCGCG
>JBAXTB010000055.1:0-21125 GCA_037130425.1 Bacteroidota bacterium | reverse complement strand
GAGTTTGAACAAATCAAAAACTATGTGCCCGGCGACGATTACCGGAGCATCAACTGGAAAGCATCGGGCCGGCGTAATGCGTTGATGGTCAACCAGTACGAAGACGAACGCAGCCAGCAGGTTTATTGCGTCATTGATAAAAGCCGCGCCATGCGGATGCCTTTTGAAGGGCTGAGTTTGATGGATTATTCCATTAATACCGCCCTGGCTTTGAGCAATATTATCGTGCGGAAACAGGACAAAGCGGGCCTGCTCACGTTTTCGGACGTCATCGGCGCGACCATTAAAGCCGAGCGCGACAGCGGGCAGATGCACCGTATTTTGGAGACGCTTTATCGGGAAAAGGAACGGCCTGGCGAGTCCAATTACGAACTTTTATACGAGGCAGTGCGCCGTTTGATTAGTGCGCGGTCCTTGTTGTTGTTATTTACCAATTTTGAAAGCAGTTACGCTTTGGAACGCGCGTTGCCAACCTTGCGGCGTTTAAATGCGTTTCACCTTGTCGTGGTGGTCTTTTTTGAAAACACCGAAATCAAGGCCCTCGCGCAGGAAGAAGTGCATAAAACCGCAGACTTGTACCGACAAACCGCCGCGCGGCAATTTTTACAGGAAAAGAAGGAAATGGTGCAAAAATTGCGGCAATTCGGCATCCAAAGTGTGCTGACCAAGCCGCAAGACCTGACTTTGCACACCATTAATAAGTATTTGGAACTAAAATCACGGGGCCTCATTTAAGCCGCTCGCACGCATGTCGAACAGAAACCTCCTACTCATCATCTTAGCCGCCACCGCATTGCTGGTCGGCGTGTTCCTGTATTACCAGGATCAGATGACGAAGCGTTACGACTGGTCGGAATCATCGTGGCTGAAACGTTCCTATTCTGAAGACAGTGACCAGCCTTACGGCACGATGGTTACGCACCGTTTGCTGGAGCATTATTTCCCAAACCACCCGCTCAAAGACCTCAAACAAAGCATTGCCCGTGAACTGCCCATTGACAGCAGCGGCGCGTCCAATTTTGTGTTTGTCGGCGAATCCATGGTGCTTGATTCCGTGTCGAAAACGCATTTGCTGGCCTTTGTAAATGCGGGAAATACGGTTTTGATTGCAAGTAAAGGTTTGCCCGGCGATTTATCGTCCGCCCTGTACGGAAGCGGTTGCAACGGCGTGCAGCCCGAACAATACGCCACCCGCGAAGACAGTCTTGTGCAATTTTCGCTCACAAATCCCACATTACCAGCGCATTACACGTTTAACTTTGCCGTTCAAAACAAGGTGCAGCCCTACGATTGGCATTATTTCAACACGCCGTTTTTGTGCAACATTCAACCGGTTACGGCAATCGGACGTTTAAATGACTCTTTAGTCAATTTTATTTCCTTTCAATACGGCCGCGGGCGATTTTTGCTGCACAGCAACCCCATTGTTTTTTCCAATTACAGTATGCTCAAACCGGCGGGCCGCAGTTATGTGGAGGGTATTTTGTCGTGGCTGCATGAAGGCAATATTTACTGGGACGCCGTGAGTCGCCTGCCGACCGAAGATAAAAAGGAAGAGGCAAATCCGCTGGAATATATCCTGCGCCAACCGGCTTTGGCCTGGGCCTGGTATTTGCTGGTGGCCCTGGCGTTGATCTGGATGGTATTTGCGGGCAAAAGGCGGCAGCGCGCGATTCCGATTTTACCGCAAAACGAAAACTCCTCGTATGAATTTATCGGCACCATTGCGCATTTGCAGTTCAAGGCGCGCAATTACCGGGGCCAATGCGTACAAAACATGAAATTGTTCCTGGCTCAAGTACGGGAACGCTATGGTTTCAGCGTTGTATTTGACCCGCAAAGCACGATGCCCAAAACAGATGAGGCGTTTTTTAAGCGGCTTTCGGCGGTTTCGGAGGTGCCGGAAACAAAAATTCAAGCGATTTTTACGCAGTACAGCAATTGTGTGCGGTATGAAGCGACCGAGGACATGATGACGAATTTACATTTTGAAATGGAGGATTTTTGGAAGCGGGCGCGGTGATACACGTAAACACATTAAACTTAATATCATGGCAAAGAAAAACGCAGAAAACAGTTACAACACAAATCTTGCATCTGAGTATTTAATGATGAGCCTTCTTAGTCGCACAGGGAAGAATGCCTATCTTTCTTTAGGTAATAAAAAAGGAGTCGATATTGTAGTTACCACTCAAAATGGTGGGTATGCTATAATAGAAGTAAAAGGCGTCAATGAAAATATGGATTGGATGGTTGGTAATACGGGAGAACTCCCAGCCGCACCCAATTTATTTTATGCTTTAATCGGTTTTCAAGGAAAAATAAATGATATTAATGCCCCTGCTAAATTCTATATGATTCCCTCCGAATCTTTAAAAAGTGCTACGGAGCATAAAATTTCGAAAAACGAGAAAACGGTTTATATCTCTCACAAGCACATTAGGGAGAATTATGGGGAATACTTGAATTCATTTGCTTATTGGATGAATACATAAGAGAAAACTGAATACAAAACATATCTCGTTCCTTAACTTGAAATTTGCAGTATTTTTGTATTAAAATTGAGACTCAAAAAAATAACTAACTTTTTAGCGGGTCTCTTTGGCCAACCAGCACTCTAACAACATGGAATTCTCAAATAACGAAACACCTACGGAACAACCCGCCCCAGGCCCCGACTTCACCCCGGTGATGGAACGCGCCGAACGGGTAAAATCCCAAATCGGACGGGTCATTGTGGGCCAGGATGATATGATCGACCTGCTGCTGGTGGCTATTTTCACCGGCGGTCACGTGCTGCTGGAAGGCGTACCGGGCATTGCTAAAACCTTGTCGGCCAAACTGTTAGCCCGCACCATCAAATCCGATTTCAGCCGTATCCAGTTCACACCCGACCTGATGCCGGCCGACGTGGTGGGCACGCCGGTGTTTAACATGAAAACTTCAGAGTTCACGTTTAAGTCTGGACCGATTTTTTCAAATATCGTCCTGATCGACGAAATCAACCGGGCGCCGGCCAAAACCCAGGCGGCCCTGTTTGAGGTCATGGAGGAAAAACAAGTTACGGTAGACGGCACGACATACCAGATGAGCGCACCGTTTATGGTCATTGCTACGCAAAACCCGATTGAGCAGGAAGGCACTTACAAATTGCCGGAAGCCCAACTTGACCGTTTTTTGTTCAAAATCATCATGGAATACCCGACGCTGGAGCAGGAACAAAGCATCTTGCGCCGTTTCCAGAACGATTTCAACGGCGCCCTGCGCGATACGGCGCTGGCCGTGTTGTCGCCGGAAGATATTGCCGACTGCCAGCGCCTGATCGAGCAGGTGTATATCCGCGAGGAATTGCTTGATTATATTGCCGCCATCGTACACAGCACCCGCTCCAATGGCGATTTGTTCCTCGGCGCCAGCCCGCGGGCATCCCTGGCATTGATGAAATCCGCCAAGGCCGTGGCGGCCATGGACGGACGGAATTATGTTACGCCGGATGATATTCGTTATGTTTCCTTCCCGGTGCTTAACCACCGCATTATTTTGACGCCGGAGCGGGAAATGGAGGGGTACACGACAAGAGAGGTGATTGATGATTTGGTGAAGAAGATTGAGGTGCCGAGGTAGGATTGAGTTCCACCGAGCCGAACGAGGTTCGGCTATACGTAATTCATTATCTTTGATATTTAAAGTAAACTAAGAATTGGATTGTTTAGGATTGCAAATAGCGAAAACCTAAAGTGAAAAGTGGAATTAAGCGTCTGTTTTGAGGTGTCATCTCCGACCAAAGAAGGAGGTGACATCTCAAAACGAAGATTACGTAAGGCGCTTCCGTTCAGAGATGTCACCTTCTCGTACCTCGAAGATGACACCTCTTCACTAACCTTGATGACGTCAAACTTGCAATCACGCCAACAATTACATATAACCTCAACTTTTTATTTGGCAAAAAATCCTAAATTCCGAATCATATAGCCTGTATCTCAATTCTCTAACCCATAACGTTCGGGAAGTTTAGATTGAATATCTTCCCAGGAAACAGTCTTCACTAATCCGGAAGCAAGTTCGGCGGCGCGGGTTTCTATCGCAGTAATTTGGGCCTGCGTTAATGTTTCATCTTCCGATGTCTCTAAAGCGATCGTACGGAGTATCGCCTGCACCAATTCGATGCGATGCGCTACGCTTAGTTTGGATATTTCTGCAATCAACTCTGACATAATGATCGTTTTACGACTGAAACTTAATTTTCGTAAACAAAAATAGGTTTTTCCAAGAAGAACTCCCAAAAAATCATAGCGAGTTCAAGCGTTTCTGTCCTACTCCCCCCGTAACCGTTTCTCCATCAACAACTTATACACCGCGCCCAAAGGAATACCCGTTGCGCCGACATAAATAATATCCCTCTCGATTTTGGTCAGTTTCTGCACCTGAACGATGAAGGATTTATGTACCCGTACAAAATCGGCCTCCGGAAGCAGGGTTTCTAATTGTTTCATGGTAATAGTGGCCACGATGGTTTTGGCCTCCGTATGAATTTTGACAAAATTGCCGTAGGCTTGTGCATATAAAATATCTTCAAACCGGACTTTGTGCTCTGCTACGCCGTCTTTGAGGAACACAAAATCTTGACGGGCGGGCTGATGAGCCGGCAAAGAAGTATTTTTCGTGGGCGCCGTGTTTTTCTTGATCTCCATCACGCGGTTGACGGCCTTCAGGAAGCGCTCAAACCGGATGGGCTTGAGCAGATAATCGGTCACACCAAGGTCGAAAGCCTCCAAAGAATGTTCCGAATAGGCGGTTGTAAGGATGACTGTGGGCGGTTTCGACAAGGTTTTTAACATCTCCAGGCCCGACAAATCCGGCATTTGGATGTCGAGAAACAGCAAATCAACCGTGTGCTCACTCAAAAACTCGAGTACCTCAAAAGCATTGTCAGCATGGCCTGCGACATACAATGTTTTAAGGCGGCCGATATAGTTTTCGAGTAACTGGTGGGCCAAAGGTTCGTCGTCGGCAATCAAACAAGAAAGTATCAAGTTGTGCGTAGATTGGTTAGATTAAAGCAGGTAGCCTCCTTTATCTGCAAGGGTTAGCCTTGTATAATATATGTTTGCGCTCGCATCAATTTGAAGTTGATATTGACCAGGGAAAAGAAGTTCCAGCCGTTTTTTTACATTTTCAAGACCCATTCGCGTCGAAAGCACCGTTTTTTTCTGTTGGGGCAATGAATTTTTCAGTATAAAAGTCAGGTCTTCTCCCTGAACCGACAAATATATATGGATAAAATTGCCCGATCCCGTGCCGATGCCGTGTTTAAAAGCATTTTCCACAAAAGGCACAAAAATCATGGGCGGCAACAAAAACCGCGTATCCTCCGGGACCTCCACCTGAAACAAAACTTCCGTGTTGGCGGTCAGACGTTTTTTTTCAAGGGCAATATAATTGTGCAGAAAACTGATTTCTTCCGAAAGTAAAACGCGCGCTTTCCGCGAAGATTCGGTCTGGTAACGCATCAGATCGGCCAATTGCAGGATCATATCATTGGCGTCTTCATGGTTGCTGAGGTTTTGGGCATATATGTTATTCAGGGTATTGAACAAAAAATGCGGGTTCACCTGCGACTGCAACAGTTTTAACTCCGCTTCTACCTGTTGGCGGCGCGCTTTTTCATATTGTATCTGTAGCCAAATCCCCTTGTAAGCATAGCTGACGGCCGTTGAAAAAAACAGAATGACGGCCATATTCTGGGCCAGTTGCCAGTAGTCGGCATTTTCCATACCTTTTACAAAACCCAGCATAAACTTGCTAAAAAGCACCAGCCCAATGAGCAAAAATGACAAACCGACAAAATATTGAACCCATTTTTTAGTATCTACATAGCGCCGAATCAGCCACCGGTGCGGGTAAAAACCAAGCAACAGAATCACCCAGATCCCCAAAGAGACCATCAGTTGCTCCAAATGGCTGTTTGCTTGTACGCCCAAAGGCAATAGCAACAAAACCGCCAGCCAGGCTTTCAAATCAAACCATATTTGCTTTTTCATGGTACAAAGGTAGTTTTTGGAAAAATGCCCGTTTGTGCCAAATGACCAACGCGGTTCATCCGCAATAAACGGAGTTGGTCATGACAAAGCCCCGTTAATCACCCACTCCCGTGTCGATGATTTTTTTGAGTTCAACTTTGCTGCACACAATTTTTCGGCATCAACAATTCAAAAAAGTTATGAAACACAACACATTCAAATTTAAACGCATCATCCAATACGGCCTGCTTGGGCTGCTCCTGCTGACGACCTTAAACGATGGTTTTGGGCAAAAACGGAAATGGTATATAGAGGTGGGTAAAAACGGAAAAGTCGGATTTATCAATGACAAAACCGATTTGCCCAAAGACAGCAGACTTATCGGCATGGGAGAGGCCCTGCAGAACATGCTGAACACCTTCAATGTGCCGGGTGCATCGGTCGTTATTGTTGAAAAAGACAAGGTTTTGCTTGCAAAAGGCTTCGGATACAAGGATTTACAAGCCAAAGTTCCTGTCACCGAAAATACGTTGTTTCCAATAGGTTCCTGTACCAAGGCATTTACAGCAGCCCTCATGGGTACACTTTCCGATGAAAAAAAGGTTGATTTTGACCTGCCCGTCAATAATTACCTGCCTGAACTTCAGTTCAAAAAGCCGGAACTGACCCAACAAGTCACGCTCCGCGATATGATGACGCACAGGACGGGTCTTCCACGCCACGATTTTGCCTGGTACCTGCGCGGCAGTACGGCCGATCGTATGACGCTACTTCATGCCATTCGCTATTTTGATGTCTCCGCCGGGCTGCGCGAAACATGGCAATACAACAATTACATGTACATGGCCCAGGGCGCATTGGCCGAAAAAATCACCGGAAAAACTTGGGAGCAACTTGTGGCTGCGCGCATTTTTGCACCCATCGGGATGGAACAAGCAGTTTTGAGCACCCCCGATTTGGTTAAAAGCCCCGACCACGCGCTCGGCTATTCGTACAATGAAAAAGACAAGACCATAGAGCAAATGGACTATTACTATTTTAGCGGCATGGAACCCGCCGGTAGCATTTCGGTAGGCGCTCAGGATATGGCTAAATGGCTGAAACTCTGGATACACGGCGGGCAATGGGCAGGAAAACCGCTGTTTTCGACGGCATTTTATCAACAAGCCATTAAGACACAAATGGCCATGGCCGGCAGCGGCGACCGGCCCGAACTCAACTCTTATGTGTACGGCTACGGATTAGGGTGGATGGTTAAAGGTTATAAAGGCCACCATTTTATCGAACACGGGGGCAATATCGATGGCTTTAGCGCAACCACAGGCTTTTTCCCCAATGATAGCATCGGTATTTATGTTTGTGTAAATCAAAATAATTCGGATGCTCAACTTGCCATCCGCAATTGGATTGCCGACCGTATGCTGGGTCTGAACAAAACCGATTGGACGGCGCTATTGATGCCCAAACCGGACGAGGCCCCCAGCCATCAAGAAGCCGATCTTAGTCAGGTAAGCGGCACACAAGCCTCGCATCCTTTGGCAGAGTATACCGGAATCTACCAAAATGAAGGTTACGGCGACATCAAGGTCTTTTTGCATGACAACAGCCTGTGGGCAACTTTTGGCAACGATACCGTGCATGTAGAGCATTTTCACTATGATATTTTCAAAATGAAAAGCGATAAATTAGATGCTTCCGGAGAGCAAAACGGCATCAAAATTCGCTTCCATACAGGATACAACGGCGCCATCAGCGGCTTTGACGGCCAACTGGAACCAGCACTTCCCAATGGAATCGAATTCACCAGACAGCCCTTGGCAATGGAGATTTCATCTGACGAACTAAAAAAATACGAGGGCATTTACTCTATGGGCGGAGCCAAAATAAAGGTTTACACCCAAAATAACGGCCTGCGCATGTCGGTACCCGGCCAACCGGAATACGAACTGGCGCCTCACAAACCCGATGAGTTCAGGCTTACCATTGCCGAGGGGTATTTTATTCGCTTTGAAATGAAAGACGGGAAAGCGGTTGCCGCGTATTCTATCCAACCAGACGGCACATTCAAAATGGTGCGCGATTAAACAATACTGCCGCTCAATCTGAACACATTCGTCAATTGAGTGGCAGTATTTTTGTTTCATATATAATTAACTGAATTTCAAAAAGTAAGCCTACGCAATCCCCTTTTCCACCAGCGCCAAAATCTCCCGTTCCATTTCATCCGCGCCCTGCCTCATTTTATCTACTTCGGCAACAGCCTGCGCTGCGTAATCCTTGTCTGTAAGTCCCAGCGCATTCACCTTTACGTTGAGGTAAGCGCCGTTCACGGCCGCGCGCGCACACAAAGCGCCCACACCCGCGTCCGTGATCGAGTTGGGGTTGCCAGTTTCTACCATTTGGCGAATTAAAGGGAAAGATTCGTAGGCTAAGCGCATCACTTTGAGCGGTATTTCGATGGCGTTTTTGGTAGCCGCCTGGATCGCTGCACTGCGCGCCGTTTTTTCTTCCGGGGTCGTTTTGGGCAAGCCGAATGCCGCCATGATGCCGTTAAAAGCGTCGGTATCTTCATCGACCGTGCGCAGGAGGGCATCTTTGAGGCGCTGGCCTTGTTCGGCAGCGACAGAAAATTCTTCCCAACGATCATCCCAACCGCGTTTGTGGCTGCTGAGGTTGGCGACCATGGTTGCCAGCGAAACGCCCAAAGCGCCCACATAAGCGCTGATGGAACCGCCGCCAGGCGCCGGGCTTTCGGCGGCCGTTTCATCGGCGAAGGCCACCAAATCCTTCTTAATCAGGCGCTTGGCTGCTGCCGGATTGCCGGATTCAATGTTGTATTCAATTATTTTTCGCTGCGGATCGAAGGACGCTAATTCGTCGAGGCCCATTGATTTGACCGCAATTTTGATTAGTTCCGCTTCGCTGACGCCCGCGCTGCGCTGTTGTTTGCGCAGGAAATAACGGCCCGCTTCAAGCATCACTTCCAAGGGCACCAGGCCGACCAATTCGGAACCAGTGACGCGCATTCCGCGACGATCGGCGCTTTTGCAACATTCCTCGAAGGCAATGTGCAAGGGTGTTTGGCGGATATTGGTGATGTTCATGGAAATTTGCGCCACGCCGTATTCTTCAATGAACCAGCCGATGGCTTTTACGCCTTTGAGCAGGCCGGGTTGGCGTTGTGCTTCGCCATGCGCATCTTTCAGCGGTTTGCCAGTGGCGGGATCATTGATGACCCGGCCTTTTTCCCGAATATCGAAGGCAACGGAATTGGCGCGACGCACCGAAGTCGTATTGAGGTTAACATTATAGGCAATCAAAAAATCGCGGGCGCCGATGACGGTAGCGCCGCTTTTGGCATTGAAACGGGCCGAACCAAAGTCGGGTTTCCAAGCCGGATTGACGATTTTTTCCGGCAATCCTTCGTACTCACCGGCGCGAATATCGGCGAGGTTTGTGCGCTCCGGGCTGGAAGCGGCACTTTCGTACAAATATATCGGCAAATCAAGTTCGCGGCCCACCCGTTCGCCGAGTTTGCGCGCCCAATCGGCCGTTTCTTCCATCGAAATATTGGCAATCGGAATCAAGGGACAAACGTCGGTAGCGCCCATGCGCGGGTGCTCGCCCGTGTGTTTGCTCATATCAATGACTTCGCAGGCTTTTTTGATGGCGCGAAATGCGGCTTCCGTAACCGGGCCGGGTTCGCCGACGAAGGTGACGACCGTGCGGTTGGTGGCTTTGCCGGGGTCTACATCCAGCAGTTTTACGCCTTCTACGCTTTCAATCGCATCGGTAATTTGTTTCAAAACCGCCGGGTCGCGGCCTTCGGAGAAGTTGGGAACGCACTCAATCAGTTGTTTCACAGGCTGTTATATTTTGATTTTATGCTGCGCGGCAATAGGTTTTATACAAATTTTTGAGGTATTCAGATCCAATTGTACAAAACCAATTGCTTTGGCATTTAGTCGGGTGGTTGACAGAACGCGCAAAAATATAAAGGGCCGCGATAACAAAATGCAATTCTGTCGGATTTAGCGTTGCCGACGCTTTTATATTTTTTGACCTTGCATTCAAATTCTATTTCACCGAAAAAAATATTTAATTTTATGAAATCTGTACGCCTTCTTCCACTTTTGCTTTTATTTCACTTTCAATTGAGCGCCCAGCAAGCAACTCGGCTGGAAGTACCGAAGTTTCAAATCCCAAATCAGGTTACATCGCGCGATGGCACTTGCAATTTTGCGGGCACGTTTTCGCTTGGGCAGTTTATCGGCCAGAGCAATGACATTAGTTTGGATACCATCTTTTTATGCCTTGGTGATTCTATTTATATCAACCACAATGGCGACTATGACCTGAGCGGCGATCCGAATCCCGCTACCCCGCCGGGAATTGGATGGGCGTTTTACAATTGCCCGCCCAGCATAAGCGGGCCTGATCTTAACTCCATTTTGGGCGATAGCTGCTTGTTACCCGGCGCGGCAAACGGGATATGGGTTTATGCCCCGGACAATTCACCGAGCGGCAATGCCTGGTTTTACAACCAAGGCCAATTACAAACGGCATTCGGAAACGGGGCGCCTATTGGTGTTTGGTTCGCGCCGATCACACTTGACATCCATGAAGGAGGTAATCCGGGTTATGAGTCGGCCCAGATCGGAACGCCGCCCGGCCCTTGTGTAAATGTAAATACCAATGCAGCTTTTGAAGTGGTGTACCTCAATCCCATCCAAAAAACCTGGTCAAAAAACAATTACTATGATCCCTGTATAGGCATATTCCGAACAGTCGGAGGATTTCCGGAATGGGATTTGACCGCGCGCTACCAGGTTGATATTGCCTTGGACTCGGATCCTTTTGTAAAAGCCACCATTTTCACCCCGGCGGCCTTGGCTTTACATGGTGGAGATGTTGTTTTTTCCGTAGCGCAACCGGGCATATATTCGGTTCAAATAGAAGACGGTAAAAGCTGTGGCTTGCAATTTACGATGGACATGAGCGGCTGCAATTCGTCCGGGCAGTTGGATATTGCGGCGCAATCGGTTCAAGGGCACAGCGGCTCGGTTACTTGCGTTCCCATTGTGGTTCAAAATTTTAACAATGTATTGGATTTTGTATTCAGCCTTGGTTGGAATCCCGATGAACTGGAGTTTGTAAATTTTCAAAATGTAAATCCGGTATTTGGGCCGAATTTTAACTTAGAGAACGTCAACCTCGCCAACGTCCAAGACGGCAAATTGGCGGTGCTCATGTATGACAACATTTTGCTGGGCACGGTATATAACATTCCCGATGGCGAAAGTTTGTTTAGCGCCTGTTTTAATGTAATCAACGAGCCTGACAGTTGTTCCATCGTTTCCATTACGAACAACCTCTCCGGCATTTTATTTGAATCTCCGGTCGGCGATTTTATACCGGCACACGTTGAATCCGGCGCGATATGCTCTGCGCCGCCCGTAACATCTATTTCAGAACCGGCGCGTTCAGCCTTGAATTTAAGACTTATTCCAAATATCATAAGTGCCGGACAAACAATTACTTATAAAATCAAAACAGATGAATCGGCGGTTAGTAACATCCGTATCCTTGATTTAACGGGTCGCTGCCTGTTCACGCGCACGCAAGACGCGGTTGAACAAAAGATTGAAACGCAAAACCTGCGGCCCGGTTTGTACTGGATCAGTGTTGAAACAGCTGGAAAACGGGATGTAAAACCCTTGGTGGTTACGGAATAAGGTCGCGCGGAGTCTGACGAATTTGATAAAGACGCTTTTTAGACTTGTTTCGGTAGGATCCCACGGTCGGAAATTGATTTTTTTCTGCCCGAACGCTCCCACCGAAGCAAGTCTTTGGATAATTTTTGACCTTGCGTTCAAATTTTACACAAATAAACGTTTTTTATGAAATTTGGATTACTCTTGCCCCTGTTACTTGTATTTCAGGTTCAACTTTGCGCGCAACAAGCGCAGTGGTTGGCTATAACACCCGCTCAATTGCCCAATATCGCGCAGCCGCGCAATGGCGTATGCAATTTCGCCGGCACGTTCAGTCTTGGGCAATTTATCGGCCAAAGCAACGATATTAGCCTTGATACCATCTTTTTATGCGCTGGCGATTCTATTTATATTCACCACAACAGCGATTACATCCTGAGCGGCGACCCGGTTCCATCAACGCCGCCCTGGATCGGATGGGCGTTTTATGATTGTCCGCCAACGGTATCCGGCCCGGACTTGAATACGATTTTAAGCGACAACTGTCTTCTTCCCGGCGCCCAAAACGGAATTTGGCTGTACACGACCGACTTGTTGCCGGCTGGTAGCGCATGGTTTAACAACTCCGGTATTTTGCAAAATATTTTTAACAGCGGCTTCCCGATCGGGATCTGGTTTGCGCCGATTACCCTTGATTATTATATCGCTGGAAATCCTTCCGTACAAGGCTACGAATCGTCTTCGGTGGGCGCCCCGCCAGGCCCATGCGTAAATGTCAATACGGATGCCGCTTTTGAAGTGGTTTACCTCAATCCCATCAAGCAAACCGGCGTAAACACCAATTTTACAAATCCATGTCTTGGGAAATTCAGGCTCGAAGGCGGGCTGCCGGAATGGGATGCATCTGCGCTGTTTAAGGTTGATATTGCGCTGGATACCAATGCATTGGTGAAAGCGACAACCTTAACGGCTGCGCCGCAAATGTTCAACGGCAGTGATATCATTTTCTCGGTTAACAAACCAGGCAAGTACCGGGTGCAGGTAGATGACGGGAAGAGTTGCGGACTTGAATTTTTGATGGACATGAGCGGCTGTGTGCCTGACGGTCAATTATCTATGTCGGTTCCGACGATAATCGGGGCTACGGGGCAAAAGCGTTGTATGCCGATCACGGTTGAAAATTTTGATGTAATATCGGGAGCATTCAGTGTTTCCTGGAATCCGAATGAACTGGAATATGTTTCTATTGAGCAAGTGAATTCAGCATTGGCTTTTAATTTTGGCGCCAACAACCTCAATTTAAGCAATTTAAGTGCAGGTCGTTTAGGGATCACGTTTTATAATACCAGCCAACCAGGGGCTCCAATACACCTTAATGATGGCCAGAGCCTGCTAAGCGTGTGTTTAAAACCGTTGACAGAACCGAACCCATGTTCAAAAGTAAACATTACGAATGCACCCACCGGCATCACATTTGAAGGGGCGCAGGGCGGCTTGATACCGGTTCATTTTAATCCGGGCGCTATTTGTAATGCGACGCCAACTTCGGAACCGGGCGCATTGGCTGCGTCTTTGCGTTTATTCCCCAATACCATTCGTGTCGGCGAACCGTGTTATTTGGATTTTGGAACAAATGAGCCGCTTGCCAGCACAGTTAGCATTTGGGATGTAACGGGGCGTTGCCTGCGCACGCAAGCATTTGAAGTTGGCAAACGGTTGCTTGAAACGCAACATTTGAAGCCGGGCTTGTATTGGGTAAGTGTTGAGGCGCAGGGAACACGGGTGATGAGGTCGTTGGTTGTGGTTGAGTAATGCTCTTTAAAAATTAAATACTCATCAGATGACTTGGAGTCATCAAATGAGCATTTAATTTTTAAACCGCTTGTCGACGCCTCTAAATCTGGGCGTTTATACAGCAAACCTTAGTTCGCGTAATCGCTCAAAAACTTAATCCGCATCATCTGGATTTCTTCCCAGGTAATTTCATCGTCTTTGAGTTCTTTAAAGGCTTCGTCAACGCTGTCGGATTCGGCTTCTTTGAAATACTCGATCACCGTTTCGCGCACATATTCATCAATGTTCTTGTTCAAATAGTAATCGAGTTTGATTTTGGTACCCGACTGTACGATGATGTCCATTTCCATTAACAATTCGGCCATCGTGAAGTCGTTTGCTTTCGCGATGTCTTCCAGTGGAATTTTGCGGTCGATGGCCTGAATGATGCTCACTTTGGTTTTCGACTTATTTGCCACCGTTTTGATGGTAATATCCATCGGGCGCTCAATTTCGTTTTCCTCCACATATTTACAGATCGCATCCACAAATGGCTGACCGTATTTCTGCGCTTTGCCTAAGGAAACGCCCACGATTTTCGACATATCGTCTAAAGAAATCGGGTAATTCGTAGCCATTTCTTCCAGCGAAGGATCCTGGAAAATTACATACGGCGGCAGGTTGTGCTTCTTGGAAATACTCTTGCGCAGGTCTTTCAGGATGTTCATCAGCGGTTCATCGAGCACCGCTGTGCCTCCTTTTTCCTCGTCAAAATCGTATTCGGTATCTTCGTAGTTATGGTTGATTGTGATACTAACCGGATAAGGTTTTTTCACGTATTCGCGGCCCGCATCTGATACTTTCAGGATACCGAATTGTTCAATTTCCTTGTAAATCAGGTTATTAATCATGGCGTGGCGCATAACCGAGTTCCAGTAGTTCTCGTCTTTGCCTTCGCCTATGCCAAAATTATCGTACTCTGAAAATCCGTAATCTTTCATTTCCTTGGTTTCGCGGCCAAGGATAAATTCGATGATAATTTTCGTCAGATAGTTCTCGTTCAGGTCGAGGATACTTTGTACCATGCTGACCATATCATCCTGCACCTCAATTTTTTCTTTTGGATTGCGGCAGTTGTCGCACATTTTACCGCAGCGGTCAACCGCGTATTCTTCCCCAAAATAGTGCAGCAGGAATTGGCGACGACAAGCGGCGGTCTCCGCATACGCCACAACTTCCTGCATCAATTGAGCGCCCATTTCCCGTTCGGCTACCGGCTTATCGCGCAGGAATTTTTCCAAACGCAGAATATCCTGGTAGTTGTAAAACGCGATACACTTTCCGTTGATCCCGTCGCGGCCTGCGCGACCTGTTTCCTGGTAATAGTTCTCGATGGATTTCGGCATATCATAGTGAATGACGAAACGCACATCGGGCTTATCGATGCCCATGCCAAAAGCGATGGTGGCACAAATCACATCAATATCTTCCATCAGGAAAGCGTCCTGCGTGCCAGAACGTGTTTTAGGATCAAGACCTGCGTGGTAAGGCGCAGCTTTGATGTCGTTCACAAGCAGCATTTCCGCAATGTCTTCGGCCGTTTTGCGGTTTTGTACATAAATAATACCCGATTCGCCGCGGAATTCTTCCTTAATAACCTGAATGATCTGTTTGATCGTTTGGTCTTTTTTGATTTTCGGGCGAATTTCGTAAAACAGGTTATCGCGGTTAAACGAAGAAATAAACGTGCGTTCGCCCGACATTTCTAAGTTTTTCAAAATATCCTGCTGTACTTTAGGCGTAGCGGTCGCCGTCAGGGCCATAATTGGCACGTGACGTGCAACGGCGTCGAGCATCAGGCGGATGCGGCGGTATTCCGGACGGAAATCGTGGCCCCATTCGGAAATACAGTGCGCTTCATCCACAGCCACAAAAGAAATCTCCGAATTTTGAAAAAACTCAATATTTTCTTCCTTTGTGAGGGTTTCCGGCGCCACGTACAGCAATTTTGTTCGGCCATCGGTAATATCTTGTTTTACTTTCTTCATCTGCGCTTTGGTGAGCGAAGAATTCAGAAAGTGGGCAACCTCATCTTCATCGGAATAACCGCGAATACTGTCCACCTGATTTTTCATCAAGGCGATCAGCGGACTGATTACGATGGCCGTACCGGGGAGCATCAGGGCGGGAAGTTGGTAACACAAACTTTTACCGCCGCCGGTTGGCATGATTACAAAGGTGTCTTGTTTGTCAAGCAAGCTTTGGATTATGGCACGTTGGTCGGCCTTAAAATGGTCAAACCCAAAGTACTTTTGGAGATTTTCGAGCAATGTATCGCGCTCAGTAGTGATCGCACTCATCTTCTTGTAGATAATCGTTTCTTTAAATCTATTTTACCAGTATGGTATTCACACCGGGTTCTTGGTGATTTGCGAGGCTACCGTATGGTATGATTTGACGTTCAAAGCATACAAACCGGAGCCGACAAACTCCATTTCACCCGGCACACAGCAGGTTCAGGATGAAAAATCGTCATTTGAGGCAGGGATATTGCCAAATTGAATTTGGGCCGTTGAAATTAAGGGATTTTTTTGGAATCAAGCAAGTATTTAAAGGATTTTTGGTTGAAAAATCCCCGATCTTTGCCCCTAATTTCAAAAAGCCGCCAAAGATAGAAAAAAAAAACTTGAAAACTGCAAAATTTTCAAACGGTTTTTTTCAAACGAAATCCTAACGTTCCGGTAATAATTCGGAATTACGAATCTATCTCCTTGAGTTTCAGAATAAAAATTGGCAAGACAAGACCTTGGAATCAAAATTTTCTATTATAGATACGGCACGCCAAACGATCAGAATTGAAGCGGAAGCCCTGCTGGCCTTAGCGGACAGCCTCGATGATACCACAGACTTTCAAACCTGCGTGGAAACGATTGCCGCTTCGTCCGGACGCATCGTGATTACGGGTATCGGAAAAAGCGCGATTGTGGCGCAGAAGATCGCAGCAACGCTGAATTCAACAGGTTCGCCTGCCTTGTTTCTGCACGCAGCCGACGCCATACACGGCGACCTCGGCATGGTGCAGCCGCAAGACTTGGTATTGTGTTTATCCAAAAGCGGAGAAACACCCGAAATTAAGGTGTTGGCGCCTTTGGTGAAAAATTTAGGAAACCGCCTTATTGCCATGACCGCCAACCGCGATTCGTTTCTGGCGCGCCAGGCCGATTTTGTGTTGTGGACGCCCATTCAACAAGAGGCCGACCCAAACAACCTGGCCCCCACCAGCAGTACGACTTCACAAATGGCTTTGGGCGATGCCCTGGCCATTGCATTGTTGTCGTTGAAAGGGTTTTCGCAAGATGATTTTGCGAAGTTTCATCCGGGCGGCGCTTTGGGCAAACAACTGTACCTGCGCGTGCGCGACCTGTCCCTGATGCACGAACGCCCGGCGGTTAAAGCGGAGGCCCGGCTCAATGAAATTATTGTTGAAATTTCCTCCAAACGGTTAGGCGCCACGGCCGTACTGGATCAGGACGAAAAACTCCTTGGTGTGATCACCGACGGCGATTTACGGCGTATGCTGGCGCGCGGCGGTGATTTTTCAAATATCTCAGCCCGCGACATTCTTTCACCAAACCCCAAAACCATTGAGTCGGATGCGCTGGCGGTGGACGCCCTTGCGCACATGCGCGCGCACTCGATTACGCAGTTGCTGGTGATGGAACATGAGCGCTATGTGGGGATTGTGCATTTGCATGATATATTGAAGGAGGGGTTGGTGTAGGGTAATAAAAAAAGCCTACACGCTTTTAAAATCCAGACAAAAGGAGTACATTTGTAATAATATTCCATTTGTCGGCTTTTAAAACCACTTTTATGCTATTAGAATTCGCTGTTTCGAATTATAGATCGATACAAACACGCCAATCTCTATCACTTTTTACATCTGGGCAAGTATCTCCTAAGGAGTTATCAGAAAATACTTTTACGCTTTACTCAAAGGGCGGCGGCAAAACCCTTTTACGCAGCGCTGTTATATATGGCGCAAACGCAGCAGGCAAAAGCAATTTATTAAAAGCGCTTAATGCTTTGGACTATATGGTGAATCACTCCAACGATTTCAAATTGGACGATTCAATTTCATTATACGATCCATATAAACTGGATATAAAAAACAAAACGGCTCCTGTCGTTTTTGAAATAGACTTTATCGCCACCGACGGAAAGCGGTATTACTATACAGTAGTGTATAATCGAAAAAAGATTATTGAGGAAGAATTATGGGTATATCCGACAGACAGAAAAGTAAGTCGAAAAGCCTTACTTTTCACACGAAAAGAAGGCAATCAAATTGAATTTGGCGAATTATACAAAGGGAAGAAAGATTTCTCCCCTAACCCGAACCAACTACTGTTATCCAAGCCGGGAGTAGATGAAGTCCTTGCACTACAAGCGGCATACCGTTTTTTTTCAAGTGGCTTATTTTGTGCAATCCCTCAGAATACCCTTTTTGATGAAGCGCTGTTAAAGATGTTAGAGGAAAATCTTTCTGCAAATTCCGGCAATACAATCTTTCAAGAAATGATCGGTTCCTTGGCGCGGGCAGCCGATACAGGCATCGTTGATATTTTTATTAAAGACAATGAGGTATCAACCCTTAACCTCCCTCCTGAAATGCCTGAAAGCGAACGGGAAAAGATAAAATCCAAATATGGGAAAAGAATCAAGACAGTCCACGCGATCTATGAAAATGGTTTAGAGACCGGAAGTGAAGTTTTTGATCTGTCGGAAGAATCCTCCGGAACTTTAAAATTTATGGGCTTGGCCGGTATTATCATTGACGCCTTGCAAAAGGGATCAGTTGTTATTGTTGATGAATTAGACAAAAACCTACACCCCTTATTGACAAGAATGCTAATTCAACTATTTCACAGCACAGAAACAAATCCCAACAACGCACAAATCGTTTTTTCGTCTCACGATATTAGCCTGATTGATCGCGATCTTTTTCGCAGAGATCAGATCATTTTTATTGACAAAAACATAGAAGGAGCCTCAGAGATAACACGCCTTTCCAATTTTACTGGTATCTCTAAAATGGTTTCGCTCCAAAAATGGTACATGAACGGTATGTTCAGAGGCATCCCAGCAATCAATTCTTATCAGATTGATTTAGACATAAAATCTTTAAAGCCTGAACATGCCTGATATTGAGCCTTATATCCGTTTAGTTTGTGAAGGACTTAAAACCGAACCAAATTACTTCAACAGCCTGCTCCGATCAGTCGGCATAAAAAGAGCCAACCCCGCGTTGAAAGCCAAGGATCACTCCCCTCTTGGCGTAGCCCGCGAAGCGATAATGATTTATAAAGAGGCAATTAAAGACAAGATCCCTAAAGCAAAAATTTTTGTTTTTGCCGTATTTGATCGAGATGGGCATACAGGCGTACCTGATGCAATCGAAATGCTTAGAGGCACACCAGTCAAAGCCATTTTTTCAAATGTTTGTTTTGAATTTTGGATTTTACTCCATTTTGAACGCTCCCAACGCCCATTTGCTGACTGTGATGATTTGATTACCTATATCGAAAACAACTATATTAAAAGTTACACAAAATCGGGAGACATATTTCCTCATTTAAAGCATCGAATACCCGAAGCGATAAGAAACGCCAATTGGCTAAATGACGTCCACTGGAGGTATGAGGATCGCCCAATTTGGGAACGAAACCCTTACACAAATGTCAACAAAGCGGTGGAAATGATTCAGCGCCCACTAAAAGAGTGGTTGGACATTTTTAACCAATTATAAAACAAAAGCGCCTCATGAGTAATTGAAAATCAATCAAATACCCATGAGACGCCTAAAGTGTTACCCTAAAGCAAAAAACCGCAATTACTTGCCGCCTTTCAACTCATCCTGCAATTTTTTCAGTTCTACCGTTTTACCGTCGCGGGCCAAGGCAGCCTGTTCTGGCCAAGTGCGTGGGTCGTGGATTTGGTAGCGCTTGCCGGCAGCATCCAAAATCGCTTTGATAGCAGATGGTTCTGTGTCAGCCAGTTGTGCGAAGGTTATAATGCCTGCTTTGATCAAAAGTTCGGCGATTTTCGGGCCGATACCTTCGATCAGCGCGAGGTCGTCCTGCTCAGCCGTTGCTTTAGCCGTTTTGGTAGCCGCCGCTTTTTTTACCGCAGCCGGTTTTTCTGCTTTTACTGCCGTAGTCTTTGCCGCTGCTTTTGGCGCTTTGGCTGGCTTAGCAGCCGGTGTTGCGGCAGCAGCAGGTTCGCTGAAATCGATGGTTTCGCCGAGGAGGTATTGCTCTTCGATGAGTTTGCCGTTTTCCCAGGTGCGACGAATTACTTCGCTGTACTGGAGTGGCTCGCCGTGGCGGTTGCTGAAGTCGAAGATGAATTGTGATTCAGTGATCGCCTCACCCACTTTAACGGCAGGACGTTCGATGCGATTGATCGTTGCGACATTGTCAAAAAACCAACGCAGGGCTTCTAATTTTTGAGCCTTGTTGATGGTCTTATCAGACGGGTTACTCAAGGTAACGCAATGATCGGCAGCGAATTGGTCGAAAGCACCGATGATGTCGCCAGCCAATACCTGCGCGTCGATTGCTTCTACGAGTTGTTTCAATTCCATAAGTTTTAATTATGTTGGTTTAAACTGAATACTGCGAAAAGGCAGCATTGGTTGTCATACGGGCACTGATCGTACAAATCTATACGTGCATCGTATCACAGATATTTTCGAGTGCAAAAGTAAAGAAAAAACCTCGAACCGATTTTAATTCTGTTTGTGTATTTTTTGTTAATACTTTTTGAAATATAATTTTCTTTAGACCTTTTGAGCGCCAAAACAAAAGGCAAATCCAGATTGCGCTTTGATTTGCCTTTTTAAATTTCAGAATTAAATTTTGCAAAACATTCAATTAACTTAAAATCATCATGCAATTTAAAAATTGGGATTTCTCCAATACGGTTATTGATTTTCATCCCAAACGCACGAACGAAAGCAGGAGCCATCCCAAAATTGAGATAGATCCTGCTTAATGATTACTTGCAAAGCTTATTATTTTACCTCTTCCGCTTTTTTACCAGCCGCTTTGATCAAAAAGAACAATACCGTACCAACCAAAATAAAGCTCACCAAGGCGTTGATAAACTTACCAATCATAATGCTTTCGCCAATTTTAAGCGCGGAAAAATCAGGATTGCCGATAACCATACCCAGCAATGGCGTAATCACATCGCCGACCAGCGATTCTACAATTTTGTTAAAAGCGCCGCCAATGATAAATGCTACTGCCAAAGTGATAACGTCTCCGCGCAGGAGAAAGGCTTTTAGTTCAGAAAACATAGTGTTTTTCGTTTTGTAGTTAAAAATGAATCGTTCTGACGGTCAAAGTATCAATTAGTAACAAAACTTAAAAAATATCAAATAAAATATACCCCACAATGGTAAACTAAATATAAAAAACTACATACCAATGTAATTACAAAATAATGTAACTGCTTAGCATATTAAAAAAATCCTGAAGGGATTTTATGTTTATAGATATAGCCGGGAAAAATTTCCCAATCCTGAAAGGATTGTATGTAAAAACGTTATAAA
>JBAXTB010000549.1:0-3249 GCA_037130425.1 Bacteroidota bacterium | reverse complement strand
AAGGAAAGATAGGCAGTGGTGTCAAATTAGAGCGATTTTTGATGCGTTTGCCCTGGGGGGTAGGACCAGATACAGTAAAAATTACGAAGGGTAGTTTTTCAGGGATAATCTACTGGGGTAAGTAAAACGGCCATGTGGCGATGTAAGCATTAGATTATCAATAGATTATTGTAGGTAAAACGTCGGAAGGGCTGACAGCCCTTCCGACGTTAATCTCGGGTCTGGCCATCCGATTCCACTTATGCAAAGCGCGGCCGAGGAATATTCGCGATAAAGGAAGCGAAGACTCCACGCAACGAAATCTATATTTTGCGCCGATATTATTTTTCACAACCATAAATTTGTCCCAATGAAATTTCCATCTATTTTTTTGCTTCTGTTTTTAGCCGCATTTTCAAACTGCCACAAAATCGAACCGGACAGTAGTTCAAAGCCCATAATCGTAAGGACTTATGACGAACTCCTTGCGGCGGCTGAGCATGAAGGGGTTCCCATTTCTAAATTTGGAATAAAAAGAAACTGGAATGAGGTCCTCGCCGTTGCTGCTATGTATGGCCTGGAGGACAAATATAGAGATCAGGAAAGGGAAAACAACGCTTTAATGGGTTGTGAGGAAGATGATCTGCATGAATATTTCAAAAATGCAAAATCATATTATGACAATAATGCCCAATACCAGGCTTACCACGAAAAAGGTAAAAACATACAATCCTTGAGTGACTATTTCAATTTGATGGATTCATTGCCGCTTTACCGCAAGCATCGTTATCCGTCCGACGAAGCATACGCTGCGCTGAAAAAGGAATACTTCGCATCCAACTATAAGTTTTTTATAAATGAAGCCGGTCAGGGGCCGAATAACCACGTTGCGCCTTTTTTGATTGTTGTGACCAAGCCCGAAGAAATGCCTGAGGAAAAGGCGCGGCGTATAGATAAGCGGTAGGTTCGCCGACATGGAGACTGCGGGAAGATGGGAAGACCAAGCGAGCTGGAATAAAACCTATGTTTTTGAGCGCCAATTCTTCCCACCTCAAGGCTTGCATAGCCCTTATTTTTCTATTACCTTTGTAAGGACATGGATAATTTATTGACCGAACCGCGCCTCGACCGTACCCAAATTGCAGTGTACAAAAAAGGAGCAGCGCCAAGCGATGTGCTATACTGGCTTTCACGGCCTCCTATTGAGCGCCTTTTAGCGTTGGAAAGCATCTGCGCGAAATACTGAAAAAGAACGACCTTTGTGCCATGAAACAATACTTGGAAAAACTTGATCGGAGTATTCTAACCGTCACCACTTTGGGAGAAGAAGACCCGCGCGCAGAAACGATGTATTGGCTTTCAAAAACACCTGTTGAGCGCCTGATTGCGCTTGAATTACTCCGTATGCGTATCGCTGGTTATGATAACACTAAGTCCCGACTTCAAAGAGTTTATACAGTTACTGAACGAGCATAAGGTAGATTATCTATTGGTAGGAGGCTATGCTGTTGCATTGCACGGTTATGTTCGATATACATCAGATATGGACATCTGGATTGGCACGACTCCTGAAAATGCGAGTCGTGTTGTTGATACACTTATAAGTTTTGGTTTACCTCAGGCTTTCGAGTTACTTGAGGTTTTACAAAAAGAAAAGCGTGTGATCGGCATGGGCATTCCGCCACACAAAATTGAAGTTATAACATCTATTGACGGGGTGGAATTCGAAGCCTGCTTCCGAAATAGGTTAAATGCAGAGATAGATGGAGTCTCCATAAATTATTTATCGCTACCTGATTTAGTGGAAAATAAAAAGGCGAGCGGCCGATATAAAGATTTAAACGATTTGGAGCATTTACTAACACCGTAGGGAAATGAGTGGGATTTGAAACAAAAAATCTATTGCATTACGACCCCCAAAATCCATTAAACCGAATCTGTAACCACATCTACCATCTTGTAACCGCCGGTTTTAACCGGTGGCCTTGCAATACCCCCCAATCACATCTGTCTTCTTTACAGAACATCCACATATACAATGTGTTAGATGCTGATGTGCTGTAAAGGAGGTAGATGTGATTAGTGGTGAGGCTGGTTCCCCCGACTGAAGTCAGGGGTTACAAGATGGTAGATGTGCGCGCACGTTGCGCTTGGCGGTTTTGTGCTTAAATCAATGATATTGGGTTTCTATCAGGTATCCCGCGTAGTGTCGGGCTGACTGGGAGTCAGGCCGACACTTGGGAGCGGGCATCCGAAGCAAGGTAACAAACATCCTATTCCATGCCGCTGCGTCGCAGGTACGCTTGACAGCAATATCCCTTTTGCTTAACTTTGTCTCTTCCGGTGCATAGCGATTCCTCTACAAGCTTGATACAACAGCCGTTTCAAACAACATTATAGCCAATCAATTTTCAGATGTAACAAAACCCAATAACGATGTACAAAATTTTATTGATAGGTACAACTTGCCTTGTAAGCATTCTTTCCTGCTCAAAGGAGACGACTTGTAAAAAAAATACATCGAGTGTTTCTATTACACAACAATTGACGGATGTATCGGAAAACAGCCCTTATTACAAAGACACCGTATTAGTAGCAAGGTGCAGATTTAAACAGGAAACCTATCAGGGCGACTGCTTAAAATGTTGCCCCCTTCCATTGTGTACTGGAACAACAGCATTGGAGATTAAGAATGTTTCGCTCAAAGACATTGATTTAACGCTCACTTTAACAGGGAAAGGGGTGTATTCCTTTTCAATTATGAAAGGCGATTCGCTATCAATAACGCCTGTGCCTGATTATTGTGCGGCAAATACCTGGGGGGAGGTAAAAGAGATTAAGTATAAATGAAATTCAGTGTCTGCGCTATTTTGATTTGTACGCACCCTTTTGTCATCATTGGAGTGTTTTACCCAAAAAAAGAGGAGCCTGGCCCATTTGATCGCGGGAAAGAACATGCAGTGCGTGGGCGATTACTTGCCCTCGTTTGTATGCCGGTTTCAAGTGTCGGTCTGACTCCGAAGTCAGGCCGACACTACGCGGGATGTTTGGCGAAGTGCTGGAAAGCGGAAGTGGGATTCATTACAAATGATACTAAATCAACGGGTTACGCCAAGCCAAACGTCGGAAGGGTTGTCAACCCTTCCGACGTTACGTGGGATGCCCGGCACATTTGATCGCGGGAAAGAATATGCGGTGCGTGGGTGGTTACTTGTCCTTGTTCGGATACCGGTTTCAAGTGTCGGTCTGACTCCGAAGTCAGGCCGACAC
>JBAXTB010000548.1:0-3253 GCA_037130425.1 Bacteroidota bacterium | reverse complement strand
CGAAAAACAAGACTGGCTCTTCGGCTTTTTTGCCTACGACCTCAAAAACGAAATAGAACGCCTTCATTCTCAGCACATTGACCACCTCGGCTTCCCCGATTTATACTTTTTCCAACCAGAGATTGTCGTCGGTATCCGGCAAAATCAACTGGAAATCCACAGTTTAACCGACGATCCCCAAGCGCTGCGCGAAACGATTTTACAAACGCCGGAAAGCTCCGCGCCCATACGCACAAGCGCCCTGCCCATGCGCGCGCGTATGCCCAAGGCCGATTATTTATCCACAGTGGAAGCCATTCGCCGGCATATCGTGGAGGGCGATTTGTACGAAATGAACCTTTGCCAGGAATTCTACGCCACCGAAGCCCAAATTGATCCCTTTTCGGTGTTTACAGAACTCAATCAACTGAGTAAAGCGCCTTTTTCGGCCTATTTACGCATCCAAGACCGATACTTGTTGTGCGCAAGTCCGGAGCGTTTTTTACAAAAAAAAGGTCAAAAATTGCTGTCTCAGCCCATAAAAGGCACCCGAAAACGCGGCGCAACACCTGAAATCGACGCCCAAATTCGCCGGGAACTCGCCGAAAGTGAAAAAGACCGCGCTGAAAATGTGATGATCGTTGATTTGGTGCGCAACGACTTAGCCAAATGCTGTGAACCCGGCTCTGTAAAAGTGGAATCCCTCTTCGGTATTCACAGTTTTGAAATGGTACACCAAATGATTTCCACGGTAAGCGGCCAATTACGGCCCGGCGTACATCCGCTCGATGCCCTGCGCGGCGCGTTCCCGATGGGCAGCATGACCGGCGCGCCCAAAGTCATGGCCATGGAACTCATCGAACAATACGAATACAGCCGACGTGGATTGTATTCCGGCGCGGTAGGTTATTTCACACCAGGCGGCGATTTTGACTTTAATGTGGTGATTCGCAGCATTTTATACAACGAAACGGCGCAATATTGCGCCATCCAGGTAGGCGGCGCCATCGTGTACGACTCTGTTCCGGAGCAGGAATACGAGGAATGTATGGTGAAAGCCGGGGCCATGTTGCGGGTGTTAAACGGGGTTTTAGACCACGATCAGGATTTTATTTGACCAAAAAACCCGAAAACCCATTTCTTCTTACAAATTTTGCAGCCTGTTTTGTAAACTGATCTGATTTGAAAGCGACCATCAAAAAAATACTCAAGGCAATCCCCATTGCATTTACCAAAAACCAGCAATACGACCGCCTCACGCGTCAGGTGATCCGGCACGTGTGCGCCCCCGGTAGCAACAGTATTGATGTGGGCTGCCATAAAGGCGAAATCCTCGATCTGATTCTGGCCGCCGCACCCAACGGCACGCATTACGGTTTTGAACCGATTCCGGTATTATATAACGCCTTGGTGGAAAAATACGCGCAACGGCCCAATTGTCGCATCATGGACTTGGCGCTTTCCACACAGGCAGGTACGGCAAGTTTTAACTACGTGGTGAGCAACCCCTCCTACAGCGGACTGCTCAAACGCAAATACGACCGCCCCAATGAAGAGGACACGCTTATTACGGTGCAAACGGCCCGCCTCGACGATGTGTTACCGCCTGATTTTCAGGTAGATATGGTCAAAATAGACGTGGAAGGCGGCGAGTGGTTCGTGCTGCAAGGCGCTGTTGAAACCCTGCGTAAATGGAAACCGGTGGTCATTTTTGAACACGGCCTCGGCGCTTCCGACGTGTACGGCGCTACGCCGGAACAACTGTTCGATTTGTTCGAACAATGCGGCATGAGCGTTTCCTTGCTGGATCGGTTTATGAAAAAACAAGCGCCGTTTACAAAACAGGAGTTCAGTCGCCAGTTTTATGAGCGATTGAATTATTATTTTGTAGCGTATCCAATTTAACGCGTTGCAAATACCAAATTGGGTAAATCATGCGGTTGAAACACTTCCAAAGGCTGCATTTCTGAACCATCCGACCAACGGCCTAAAAAGCGTTGTTGCGGGGTGTTTCCAAAAATATATTCGGCGTTTTTACCCCGGCGCGTATAGTCCATGAGCGCGTCGGCAAATTTCCAGTAACAGTTGAAATCCACTTCGTTCAGGCGGGATGTTTGGAACACCCTTTTGGCGGTATAATTGCGCACGCCGTTGTCGAAATCAAGGTCGTAACAGTATGGTTCTGAATGGGTTGCAAGTACCCAGCGCTCACCGTTGTTGCTGCGGCGTTGCAACACCAAATTGCGTTGCGGCGTATTCACAGCGGTTTTAAATACCAATCCGCCGAACTCTGCGCCGACCACATAATCGTCTTCGCCTACCACAATTGTTAGTTTCAAATCGGCTGGCAGCCCGCTGTAATCCGTGAGTCGCGCGCCGAGCAAGGGACCGCTGCCCGCTTCGCAAAGCAGCATGGAAACGGGCTTTGGTACGCCGTATTCCTGCCAGTTAACGCCCAAATTTGTGGCAATCACGCCGCCGTAAGAATGACCGATATAGGCGATCTTGTCCACGCGCGGATACGGGAAATCTCCTTTTTTCAAGGCTTCTAAGGCATTTTTGATGCCGATGGCAGCATTTGCCGGGAATGCATCGGCGCGGGGCCAGACCACATTGCGCTGGTAACGCGGGTAAATCACGATATTGCCCTTGGCCACCAAATGTTTGATCCATTTGCCGTAGGCCATCGGGTTGTAAGCGCCGTAGCCGTGTAAAAATACTACCACATTGGCCGAATCGGGTTTTGGGTCGTTGGGCACAAACAACCAGTAGCCGTCGGCTTTTTTAGCCGCATCGTAAAACGAAACCGATTCATGTACATACTCCGCGCCACCTGGGCCGGTAAGCGGCTGACCTGCGTAAGGCGTACCTTGTGCTGTGGCAAAAAGGCCCTTAAACACCAGCGGCGGTATGGGCGACAAAAAACGGGCAAGGCGCGTGCGGGTTGAATTGCCGTCGGCGCTGCGTTTTTTCGGTGCGGAAAGGGTGGTTGTTGCGTCCAAATTCATATCTTTATTATTCTAAGAGCCGCCTTTACTATCTTACTGAGCGCAGGTTGTACATAATTAATTTGTACAAACTTGTAACTGCGCGAAGTATCGTAGGGTAACAAACACTTAAACGTCTGTTTCGTTTAACCGTAGCCGATTAAACCCGTATTTAACAGCCTACATTGCGTTTTTTTGAGAACCCGGCGCTTGCCCTTACCTTTGCCTAATGGAAAAAATGATGTTATGCCTGCTGATCTGTTCGTTTGCCTGGTTTGGCTGTCAAA
>JBAXTB010000547.1:0-3261 GCA_037130425.1 Bacteroidota bacterium | reverse complement strand
GTTTCCCGCAGGTCTTTGCGGTTCACGATCAGGTCAACAAATCCGTTTTCCAGCAGGTATTCAGCCGTTTGGAAACCTTCCGGCAAATCGCGCTTGATGGTTTCACGGATCACGCGCGGACCGGCAAAACCGATCAATGCGCCTGGTTCGGCTAAGTTTATATCGCCCAACATCGCAAAAGAGGCCGTTACGCCACCCGTTGTCGGGTCGGTCATCAAGGAGAAATACGGCAGTCCGGCTTTGGCCATCAGGGTGAGTTTCGCGCTCGTTTTGGCCATTTGCATCAGCGAATAAGCGCTTTCCATCATGCGCGCGCCGCCGGAGCGCGAGACAATCATCAAACCGGCTTGATTTTGTAAAGCATGGTCGATGGCAAGCGAAATTTTCTCGCCCACTACGGCGCCCATCGAGCCGCCGATAAATTTAAAATCCATCGCAGCAATTACCAAACGGTGGCCGTGTACACTGCCCGCACCAATGCGCAAGGCGTCTTTCAAGCCCGTTTTTTTGATGGATTCTTCCAAACGTTTGTCGTAAGGCTTCAAGTCGGTAAAGTGGAGATAATCCACCGAAATCATATCGTCATGCAGCGTAACATATTCCTGCTCGTCAAAAACAATGTCGAAATACTCCTGCGAACCGATGGCCGTGTGGTAATCGCACTTGGGGCATTTGTAGTAATTATCGCGCAATTCGCGGGTCGTACTGGTTTCCTTACATTTTTTGCATTGGAACCAGATGCCTTCCGGAACGTCTTTTTTAGACTTCGTAGCGGTAGAGATGCCCTCTTTCAGTCGTTTGAACCAACTCATATTGTACGATTGATTGATTTTTGATGGCTTTCGGGGAACAGCCGATTGAATTCAGCGGCGCAAAGATAGCCCGCAACCCGAAGGTACAAAGAAATTTTTATTATACCTTTGCCGCCAACAAATATGTTTGTGAAAAACCTAATCATACTATTGCGCAAAGAATTCCTACTGGAGTTCCGCCAACGTTACGCCATCAGTGGCATTGTGTTGTATGTATTCAGTATGGTATTTGTGGTGTACATCGCCAGCATCAAGGTACAGCCACAGGTATGGAACATTCTTTTCTGGCTGATTGTTCTGTTTGCCTCTATTAATGCGGTGGTAAAAAGCTTTGTACAGGAAAGCGGCGCCCGGCAACTGTACTATTACCAACTTGCCGATCCGGTGACGTTGTTGCTGGCAAAAATCATGTACAACACCTTGTTACTGTTGGTGTTAAGTACCCTGGCCTTTGGCGCGTACAGCGTGGTGGCCGGCAATCCGGTGAAAGATTATCCGCTGTTTGCCCTTATAATATTGCTTGGAAGTCTCGGTTTTTCTATTGCATTTACCTTTATAGCCTCCATAGCCGCACGGGCCAACAACAGCGCTACGCTGATGGCGATTTTAAGTTTCCCCGTTATTCTTCCGATTTTATTAACCCTTGTGCGTTTGTCTGCCATTGCCCTGCGTTTAATTCAGGACACGTCGTATAAACGCGATATTATTAACTTATTAGCCGTCGATGTAATTTTGATCACGCTTACATTTGTCCTGTTTCCATATATCTGGAAGGATTAATGTAGCCAAACCGTCAATTTGAAATTTATGTGGTGGAAAATTCTTGCCGTCGTTCTTCTTATCTACGTTTTTATCGCGGGATTGTTGGTGCCCTTGAAACCAGGTCTTGTTCGAATTTCACCTGAAACCGCAAAAACGGGTCAGTCGGTAACGGTTCAATTTCACGGATACAACACGTTTTACGGAAAAAGCCCTGCCTCCGAAATTCGCGCCTGGCTGGAATACGACAGTTTACACGCTACTGCGGCAGCCGACCTTAAAGTGTTGAGCGACACTACCTTAGAAGCAACGTTTCATGTACCGGTGAACATGCCGCATGAAAGTTCGACAGTCATGCTCAATGCCATTTTGGATCATCCGGTAGATGGGGTCTCCTTGCTGCCCGGCGCGCTTCAATTGGTTAAAGATACGGTTCCGATGGTCGGTGCGGGTACTTGGGTAGACAACCCGGTGAGTCGCCTGCACATTGTAAAGGATTTTTCCTACCCTTACCGCAATGTAATTTATGAAAGCATCCGCAATACCTATTTCCACGTCCCCATGTGGTTTGCACTCATTTTTCTGTTTTTAGCATCCGTGTTCAACAGTTTAAAATATTTGCGCACCCAAAACATTGATTTTGACCGCAAAGCCGTGGCTTATGCCGAAGCGGGGCTGCTATTCGGGATCATGGGCTTGATTACCGGTATGTTATGGGCCAATTACGCCTGGGGAAAAGCCTGGAGCAACGACATCAAACAACTGATGACGGCCGTGGCGCTGCTCATTTACCTCGCCTATTTTATCCTCCGCAGTTCCTTCGATGAGCCGGAAAAAGGCGCGCGTTTAGCCGCAGTGTACAATATTTTCGCTTTTGCATCCCTGATTCCTTTACTCTACATCGTTCCGCGTATGTTTGCGAGCCTGCACCCGGGCGCTACGGGCAATCCCGCCTTTGGAAGCCAGGATTTGGACAATACCATGCGCCTCGTTTTTTATCCGTCTATCATCGGTTGGACTTTACTTGGATTTTGGATCGCTCAACTGCGCATCCGGTATCAACGTTTGGAAGACCGGGTAGTGGGCATTGATTAAAATAATACTTTTTTTGCATATTTAAACCGCCAATTGACTTAAAACCGACATAAATTAACTTTTCCCCACTTTAGGAGCATGAAATTTTTTAAAGTGCATCGTTTTTTAATAATTATTCTGTTCATGGCAATATCTTTGCCGGGCGCGCTTGCGCAGGGAAACCGCGATTTTATGCGGGAAACCGGAAAAATATACGTCGTTGTCGGCGTTATTCTTTTGATTTTCCTCGGACTCGTATGGTTCCTCGTGCGTATTGAACGCAAACTAACCAAATTAGAGCACCAACTCAAAGATGAATCACAATGAGTGGACACATTAGTTTTTTTAAGAGCGTAGAGAACTACGTTGACCAGGCAGCAGCATTTACCGACATCCCAAAAGGATTGGTCGAGCAAATCAAAGCGTGTAATCTGGTATTGCAAATCCGTTTCCCGGTCCGCGTCGGCAACGATTACGAAGTAATTGAAGCCTACCGCGTACAGCATAGTCACCACCGACTCCCGACAAAAGGGGGGATTCGTTATGCTGAAAGCGTCGACCAGGACGAAGTAATGGCCCTCGCGGCCCTGATGACCTACAAATGCGCGCTTGTGGA
>JBAXTB010000546.1:0-3271 GCA_037130425.1 Bacteroidota bacterium | reverse complement strand
AAAAACCTGATTTCCATCGAACCGCACTTGGTTTGAAACTTCCGTCGCTTGATGCTTTCCTGAAAAACTATTCAAAGAACTTTCCTCATTTGTCCGAACTCCCGATCCATCGGGACAGGCTGTGATTCCTGCAATTCCCTATGATGGCAAAACCATCAAAAAGCAAAAAAATCTGCCGAAACCGACCCTAACTGCCCGCCAGCCGGCTACTTTTGATAGGCCGCGCGGGGAGCCAAGCCTACGGCGGGCTTACAGTTCCGTGATGGTTAGAGGCCCGCCCTGATTGATATTCATATACCCTGCAAAAGAGGTGCGCTCAAATATGATAGAGATGCTCTGACCAGCCGTCAGGGAGCGAACAAAGGAAAAATTGTGCCCGACGCTGATGGAATTAGGAATACTAGAATTGATATTGTCATAAGATATACCACTAGCATTGCCAGTAGCACCAATACTACCCCTTATATAAGAAGTAGCATAATTATTATTTGGATCATAAGCAACCAAGGATCCAGTGAAGAGATAAACACCCGTTCGCGGGGCAGTGAAGGTGTTATTGCTAAAGTTGTTTTGAGGATCGCTAATTTCGGTGTACGAAACAGTATGAGGGATAGTACCAAAATTACCATTGAATGATGGTAAATTAGCCATGGCATTGGTTGTACACCGCACAAAAGCCTTCGTCTGTACTGCCGATTTGACATACCCACCCGTCTGCCGCCAAACCGAGCCATCGGACTGCAACTCAATGACGCTGTTCGCCGGAATCGTGGTGGAGGTAGCCCCAGTGATGACATCCACATAATTGGACGAAGTCAAGGTTTTAGCCACCGCCTCTTTATTCACCAACAGCAACTGCCGCCCCGTGTTGGCTGCCGAGGCAGCAGGTAAAGTGACGTTTTGGTTGGCGGTGTGGTCGAGGTAAATGACGTGATCGTTGGCCCCCACGGTGTACGAAGTCGCCGTGGTGATGTCCGTGCCGGTCGCCATCGAGCCCATCTGAACCAGTCCCGTGGAGGGGAATTTGTTGTCCTGCCCCTGCACCGAAAGCGCGTAGGGCGCAGCGGTCAGGCGCGTGCGCGGCGTGTGCTCCGGCCCGCCGGGGATGGTCAGCCCGACATAATACGGCTGGTCAAAAGGCACGGTCAAAGGGTTCACTGCGCCGAGCAGCACACCGTACACGCCGCCGGTGACGGGCACGGTCTGCGTTTCCGACCAAAGAGCCGTACCGCCTGCATCGGTGGTGTAGAGTTTGAAGGTGATGTCGTACTCCCCGTC
Source organism: Bacteroidota bacterium (assembly GCA_037130425.1). Classification (GTDB taxonomy): domain Bacteria; phylum Bacteroidota; class Bacteroidia; order Chitinophagales; family Saprospiraceae; genus M3007. Next base: position 1,993 of record JBAXTB010000546.1, on the reverse strand, counting down.
GTCTACAGCCGAGCCGTTGAATTTTTGAAGCACACCTTGAATGGAGAGGGTAGCCTGCGCATGGACATTTTGGGCAAAAGCCAAAAGACAGAAAAAGAAAAATGCGGAGCGTTTGAACTGTTGCATGGTAAAAAAGTGATTTTTAAAAATTATGGACGAGACAAAGGGATACCACCTGCCGGGAGCGCCGGCAGCCACAGAAAAAAAGATGAATTAAAAAATTTGTAAATCGGCAACCCAGAAATTGGAGCAAGATGACTGGGGGCGCGCACTCAGCGCGTATTTGCCCGCAACATTACGCGCGTTACTTGTGTTTCATGGCAAATGAGGCGTGGACAAAAGTGTGGACAATTGTGCAAATGCCTCCAAAATGCCTCAATCGGCGTATCATTGCGCCCGTTTTCTGATCTCATACAAATATGCAAACACTGACTCGCCTGATTTTTTTGACTGGGTGCCTTCTGAGCCTTGGCATCCTTGCATTGGTTACATCTTGCCAATCTGACACAGCCAAACCAAACTTCCAAAAAGAAGCCGTTGAGAATGCGCTGAGAAAAGCAGATTCCATCCCGATATCCGGCCTGTCCGCGCTTGCCCAATCCTTACCTGGGGCAGCCGAGCAGGATTCTTTTTGGGGGGCATACATACCCAGCCTTTATATGCGCAAAGGGTTGGACTCTTTGGCAGCGGCGCTTCCGGTTTTTGAAAAACTCCGGGGCAAGGAAATTTTTGCACAATCCATCATTTTTGATCACAAAGGATTGATTCACCAACTCAGCGGGCGGTTCGATTCTGCGGAATATTACTATGGACGAAGCATCAGCATTTGGGAAAATACAAAGGAATATGACCTGTATGCAAACGCACTTAATACGCGTGCGGCACTTTATAATTCGAAAGGAAATTTAGATCTGGCAATGGCCGACAAATTCAAGGCCCTCGAAATTTTGCAAAACGCGCTGGACAAGCCCGGTGATTTGACGGCAGAGAAAAAGAAAAAATTGGAAAGTGCAATGTTCGATATCCGTGCTTTTTTTGGGGGTGATTATTTCAAAAAAAAGGAATATCAAAAGGCTGTGGACATTTTGCAGGCGCCTACTGCCTATTATTTGGAAAAAGGCAATATCCGAATGGCAGCAATGTGCCTCACCACCGCCGGAGTTGCATACGAAGCACTCAACAATTTGCCTAAAGCATACGAATGCTGCCAAAAATCGATGGATTTGTTGCGACCTGCTAATGTCCAGTCGCAATTGGGGATAAACCTCAACAATTACGCAAAATTGCTCCAAGCGGAAGAAAAATGGCAGCAAGCGCTCGACACCCTGAAAGTCGCAAAAGTGATTTTTGAAAAATTGAACAATCCGGTGGCGCTGAGCAGGATTAATTTCAACATGGGGCGCAGCCAAGCCCGTCTTGGACAAATAAAGGAGGCAGAAGATAACTTTCAACTTGCGTACACAGTGAACGACCAACGTAAGGATTATCCCCTGTTATTATCTGTTTGCAATGAAATGGTGCAATTGTACAAGCGAAAAGGTGATTTCGCTGCTGCTTTGAATTTTCAAGAAAAATCAATTGTGGTAAGCGATTCTATTATGAATGTGGAAAAGGAAAAAATCACAAAAAACTTGGAAATAAAATACGAAACGCGGGAAAAACAGGCCCAAATCGCTGCACTGAAAATTGAGAATCAGTTGGCCAACCAACGCAATGCCTGGATTGCCGCTTTTCTGCTTTCACTCGCCGGGGCAGGCGCCTGGTTCCTGCGCTACCGCCACCGCCGCGAAAAAGCCTTGCTCGAAAAAGACATCGAAAACAAACGCCTCGAAAACGAAGTACTGCTCGCCAACGAAAAACTAAACCGCCAAACCATAGAAAACGCCGCCCACGAAATCGAGATACACAAAGCCCAGTTGGAAGAATTCGTGGCCTTGATGCTCGAAAAAAACACCAAAATCGAGGCCCTGCAATCCAAAATCGAACAAGCCTC
>JBAXTB010000545.1:0-3275 GCA_037130425.1 Bacteroidota bacterium | reverse complement strand
ACTGAGTGAAATATTCATTTAGTTTGGTTTGGTTTAATTCTTCCAAACCGGCATTGCTAATGATCGTTGAGTCGAAATGATAAACTCCGCTTTGTTGAAGTAAGCGAAACAATCCACCAATCAGAATCACGCCTCCATCTCGATTTAACATCGCAACGATCTCTTTTGCAAGGTCGTCAGGGCCAACACCATCGCGTTTGAATTCGACAGCGCTGTTTTCACCTTGCGCAATTAATTCGTTGAGTATGTGATTCGACATGAAATTTTTATGCTAAGATCGAAATTTATTGCAATTATGCAAAAAACGCAGCAACTGCACCCGTAATCCTATCCAAAATCGCCTCCATTAGTTCCGTGTGCATCGGCAATGAAATAACTGAGCGGCACAGTGACTCTGTCACATGAAGCCCTTCAATGGAACCGTTCCAATACTGGTTATACGCCGGCTGCCGGTACAATGGAACGGGGTAATACACCATGGCCGGAATGCCTTGTTCCTGCAAGTAGGCCTTGAGTTCATCGCGACGATCACCGGCTACACGCAGGGTATATTGGTGAAAAACATGTGTTGAATTCGGTTGACGGCCGGGAATGGTAAGTTCCTGTATTTGAGCGAAAGCGGCATCATAATACTTCGCGGCGTTGTTGCGGGCCTGATTGTAATGGTCGAGGCGTTTGAGTTTTACATCCAATACAACGGCCTGCATCGCATCAAGTCGGCTGTTTACCCCAATCAGGTCGTGGTAGTATAGTCTTGATTGGCCGTGGTTGGCAATCATGCGCGCTTTAGCGGCCAATTCATCGTCATTGGTCATCAACGCGCCGCCGTCGCCGTAGCAACCGAGATTTTTGGATGGGAAAAAAGAGGTGCAACCAAATTGGCCCATGGTACCAGTTTTCCGTTTTGTCCCGTTTAAAAACGTATAATCTGCGCCGATGGCTTGTGCATTGTCTTCTATGACAAATAAATTGTGCTTGCGCGCCAGTTCAAGAATCGGTTCCATGTCGGCGCTTTGGCCGAACAGGTGTACCGGCACGATGGCGCGCGTGCGTGGGGTAATGGCTTTTTCTATCTGTTCTACAGTAATATTAAAAGTATTCGGATCAACGTCTGTCATTACCGGCACAAGTCCAAGCAATCCGATCACCTCAGCTGTTGCTACATAAGTAAAGGCAGGCACAATCACCTCATCGCCTGGTTTCAACCCAAGCGCCATCATGGCAATTTGCAGGGCGTCAGTACCGTTTGCGCAGGGAATAACGTGTTTTACATTCAAATATGTTTCCAAATGTTCTCGAAACGCGTTCACTTTTGGGCCGCCAATAAACATGCAGGAATTCAATACCTCTTGAAAGCCTTCGTTTAATTCGGCTTCAATGTGCTGGTACTGGGTCTTTAGGTCGACCATCTGTAATGCCGTCATATAATTTTGCTTAATTTTTCAATCCAATTTTTACGGTCCGCCGTCCACCGTCTACCCTCTACCGTCCACCCGCTTCAAGGCTTCGCCTTTCATAAGTTGCGAGCACTTATGTTGTAAAAACTCCAGTTTATGTACTTTCTCGATCAAAAAACGATCTTTTTTATGCTTTTTACTAAAAACCTCCCACCGTCCACCGTCCACCGTCCACCGTCTACCCTCAACCGTCCACCCTCAAAGCCTCCAATAATGAATTTCAGGATCATTTACTTCATAAAGCGCTTTCAAATCCATCAGAATCGGTCTTTGATTCATAATAGACTTGAAATATGCTGAATCAAAGTTTTTAAATTGCGTATGTCCGACCGCCACAATGATTGCATCATAGCCATCGGCAATATTTTCGATCAGGTTTAGTTTGTATTCATGGGCCACTTCTTCTGGCGACGCATAAGGGTCAACTAAATGAACGTTGATGGAATAGTCCTGCAATTCGTGAACCAAGGCGGCTACCTTGGAATTTCGCACATCCGACACATTTTCCTTGAATGTAATCCCGAGCACCAGCACCTTCGACGTGCCAGGGTTTTTATCTTTCTGAATGAGCAGTTGAACCAATTTTTTGGCGATAAAACCGGGCATGGAATCATTGATGCGCCGTCCGCTTAAAATGACTTGGGGTTCATAGCCGAGTTTAATAGATTTAAACAGCAGATAATATGGGTCGATGCCAATGCAATGCCCGCCAACCAAGCCGGGGTAAAATTTTAAAAAGTTCCACTTAGTACCGGCTGCTTTGATAACCTCCTGCGTGTCAATGCCCATGCGATCAAAAATGATGGCCAGCTCGTTCATAAGCGAAATGTTGAGGTCGCGCTGGGTGTTTTCAATCACTTTTGCCGCTTCGGCCACCTTGATAGTGGGCGCTTTATAAATGCCGGCTTTTATGATATGGCCGTAAACCTTTGCGATTTCTTCCATGCTTTCCGCATCGCAACCTGAAACGACTTTCAGAATTTGCGTGAGTGGTTTGCTTTTGTCGCCCGGAACGATTCGTTCAGGGGAATAGCCGAATTTAAAATCATTCACGCCTTTTAAACGACTACATTCTTCAAGAATCGGCAAGCAATCTTCTTCCGTGCAACCGGGATAAACGGTTGATTCGTACACCACATAGTCTCCCCGTTTTAGGGCTAATCCAACGCTTACGGAGGCTTTTTTGAGTGGGGTAAGATCAGGTACTTTATGGTCGTCAATATCGGTAGGAACCGAAATGATGAAAAATTGTGCTTGTTTCAGGTCTTCCGGGTCGGCGCTAAATCGGATGTCTGTACCTGTAAAAGCGGCGGGTTCAAGTTCGCGCGAAGGGTCTTCACCGCGTTGTATCAGCGCAATTCTCGCAGGATTCATATCAAACCCAATTACCCGGAAATGCCGGGCAAACTCAAGGGCAATCGGCAGTCCGACATAGCCTAAGCCAATGACTGCGATTGTTTTTTCCTTGTTGAGTAGCGCTTGATACATAGTTGTTTTTATGGCTTTTCGTGGGGAATGATTGGATTAATGAAGAGAAATAGTGTTCTTATTGAGTTTTGCTCCACAGCAGCAAAGGTTCCGGCGCGTACAATTTCCAATCAATGGAAGAGGCTTCCTCATCGTCGTAAATGAGGTAGCGGATCTTGCGTTTGATGAGTTTTTCTGCTTTTTCCACCAAGTTAGCAAGGTATGATTTTTCAACGTTTCCAATCAAAATCAGGTCAATAATATGGCTGTCCATCCCTTTGGAAAAATCGCCGACGAGGTACACGCGTTGTACATCGCCGAGGCGCTGAATCACGGTTTCAATGACCTGAT
>JBAXTB010000544.1:0-3288 GCA_037130425.1 Bacteroidota bacterium | reverse complement strand
CGGGAAATCGGACTAAAAAAATAGCGCCGGGAAATGTTCAAAGAATACTTGCTACTGCTTTGTTTGTTAGGGTCGGGATGGACGGCGGAAGCAGCCCTCATCACGGGGGCATTCCGCAATGCCTTTAGTTCCGATCGGGTGGAAGTGGTGGCGCCGCATTACTATATCGACGGCAAAAGCGACACATACCAAGGCGCGTTAGACGGCAAATTGCAGTTTTCGATTGAGGTTAAAATAAGCGAGCCGCAGCTCGTTTTTTTAGTTTTCAATGAAGACCGGCTGCCGGTGTTTATTGAACCCGACGACACCGTAAGCGTTCGGGCCGATGCGTTTAAATTTCCTTTAGTGGTGTCTTTCGGCGCGCGCGGGGGCGCAAACAACGTGGTGTTGCAGAAATATTTACAGGAAAACCTGCAAGACTACAACGAGTTCAACAACCTGCGTTTTAAAATAGGGCAATGGTGGGCCAATGTGGAAGAACCCATGAACCGCCAAATGGAGGATATGGAGCCTGCCGCTTTCCGCGACTCACTCGACCGACGTAAAACAGCCGCTTTTGCCCTGCTTGATGAATTTACAAGCCAAAATCCCGACGCGCTCAGTCCGGGTTTTCGCGATTGGTTATCTGCTGAGATTACTTATTATTGGGCTTATCACCTGCTATTTTATGGCCAGGTGTACGGCAATATGCACCATGTTCAATCCGAATTTTTCGATTTTTTATACGACGCCCCCACCATCAATGATATGATCGGCAGCGATTGGTACCGGCAGTTTTTGCTGGAGTTGATGGCGCGGCAACAGGCCAAAAAAGGGCAGGCGGATAATTTTTGGGCGGGCCAGTATCATTTGGCGGGCGAACTTTTATCGGGCAAAGCCTTGGCGTTTTTCCGCTCCGAAATGATAAATATTGCATTTTCAGTAGAGCGTTACAAGGAAATACTGCCGCTTTTCAACGATTTTATACAAAACAACCACGTGGTGGGTTACGATGAAAAGGTAGCCGATTTATACCAAAAATTTGCCAAAGTGTCGCCCGGCGCGCCTGCGCCCATTTTTGCGGCAACGGATGTGTCGGGGAAAGCCGTTTCGCTTGGGCAGTTTAAGGGGAAAGTCGTGTACCTCAATTTTTGGGCAAGTTGGTGCGGCAGTTGTATCCGAAAAATGGATTATTTGAACGCTTATGCGCCCGAACTAAACAGTAAAGGTGTTGAGATTGTTAATGTATCGGTGGATGCAAATCCGGAAAAATGGCGCGAGACATTGCAGGAGCGTCATTTTCAAGGCATAAACCTGCTGGCCTCAGGCGACACGAATATGAACATTGCCGCCAAATACGGCGTGGAGGCTGTGCCGCAGTATTTTATCATTGATCGAAAAGGCGCTTTTGCGGAAAAGGCTTACGGGAACAAACCGGAGGATATTCGCTTAAAATTGCTGGAAATAACGAAATAAAAACCTTATGCTGCACCACGACAAGGGCATTTACACCGGCTTGCTGGAGGCGAAAAAGCAGGGCGAAAAAAAATTCGTCGTGCTGCTCGACCCCGATAAACTGCGGTTGAATAAACTCGAACAGACGCTCGATTTGGCCTTGGAATGCGGTGTGGATTATTTTTTCATCGGCGGTAGTTTGGTCGTAAACAACATGCTCGACAACCTGTTGGCCAGCATTCGCCAGCGCTGCGACATCCCGATGATCCTGTTTCCCGGCAATTCGTTCCAACTCAGTTACCGCGCCGACGCCATCCTGTTTTTGTCGCTCATCAGCGGCCGCAACCCGGAATTGCTGATTGGCCAGCACGTCATTTCAGCGCCTTTTTTAAAAATGTCACCGCTGGAAATCATTTCAACCGGTTATATGCTCATCGACGGCGGCGTGCAAACCTCGGTGCAATATATGTCGAACACCTACCCCATTCCGGCAGCAAAAGACGATATTGCGGTATGCACGGCCTTAGCGGGCGAACTACTTGGGCTGAAAATAATATACCTTGACGCCGGTTCCGGGGCGCAAAACCCGGTTTCGGAAAGCATGATTGAAGCCGTGAGCGGCGCCGTGCAAGTGCCCCTGATTGTGGGCGGCGGCATCCGCACACCCGAAAAAGTAGCCGCCAACATGAAAGCCGGCGCCGATATGATTGTGGTGGGAAACGCCATTGAAAAAGACCCGATTTTGATCCGTGAAATGGCTGCGGCGGCACGTCAATCGAATCCGGCCCTTTAAAATTAACAACTTTGCGGAACCAAAACCCGATCCGGCAGGGTTCTTGGGGTGCTTCGGCACAATAGACTTGGGCGCGCGTGCCGCAACAGGTCTAATCAAAAGCCGGAAACGACAAACGCATTTATGCAAATTGGAACCGTTATAAAATCGACAGGCAGCTGGTACAATGTTCGGATGGACTCCGGCGACCCGGAACAACCTGTCGGACCTGTGCTGCAATGCCGCATCGTGGGCAAATTCCGCCTCGACGATGTGCCGCTCACCAATCCGGTGGCTGTGGGCGACCGCGTGGAAGTGGAGGTTGATCCGGATGAAAAGACGGCGCAGGGTATGATAAAAAAAATACTGCCGCGTAGAAATTACGTCGTGCGGCAATCGCCCCGGCGTAAACACGACCTGCACCTGCTGGCCGCCAACATCGACCAGGCCGTAATCATCGTGACCATTGTGGAACCAACCATCAAACCAGGCTTTATCGACCGCTTTTTGGTTATGACCGAACGCCACGAAATCCCGGTCACGATCGTGTTCAACAAAGGCGATTTGTACGACGACGAAGATGTTGCCAAATTTATGGAAATGCGCGACGTGTATCAAAAAATCGGCTACGGCGTGCTGGCCACATCAGTGCTTGAAAAACGCGGCTTGGAGGCATTTCGGGAAGTTTTAAAAGGGAAAACGACTTTAATCAGCGGTCAATCAGGCGTAGGAAAGAGTAGCTTGGTAAACGCCATTCAACCCCAGATGGATCTGCGCACCAATGAAATCAGCGACCATTCGGGCAAGGGGCAGCACACCACAACCTTTGCCGAAATGTTTGAACTTGACTTTGGCGGCCGACTTATTGACACGCCGGGCATCAAAACCTTAGGCTTTAATGACAAGGACGCGCATAACATTGCGCATAGTTTCCGGGAGTTTTTTGCCCTGAGTTCGCAATGTAGATTCGGCGGCGCTTGTTTGCACCGCAACGAACCGGGCTGCGCTGTACATGAGGCGGTGCGCAAGGGGGAAGTTAGTGAACTGCGTTTTTCCAATTATCTTGGTATTTTGGAAGAAGT
>JBAXTB010000543.1:0-3315 GCA_037130425.1 Bacteroidota bacterium | reverse complement strand
CCGTCAACCGTTACCCCTTGCCCACGTAATTATGCGGCGTTAGCCGTTTCAATTCTTCCTTCACCGCATCCGTAACCTCCAAATCTTCAATAAACTCGTGCAAATCCGCTTGCGTCACCTGCGCGCGTCCACGCGTGAGGGCCTTGAGCGCCTCGTAGGGCTGCGGATAGCCTTCCCGGCGCAGGATCACCTGAATGCCTTCTGCGATGACCATGTAGTTGTCTTCGAGGTCGTCGTACAACTTACCTTCGTTGAGCGTAATTTTGCTCAGGCCCTTTTGAATTGATTTCAGGGCGATGATCGTATGCCCCATCGGAACCCCGATGTTGCGCAACACCGTTGAGTCTGTCAGGTCGCGTTGCAGGCGACTAATGGGCAGCTTTTCGGCCAAATGCTGGAACATGGCGTTTGCAAGCCCGAAATTGCCTTCTGCATTTTCAAAATCAATCGGATTTACCTTGTGCGGCATAGCCGAGGAGCCAACCTCATCTTTCACCGTATGCTGCCGGAAATATTCCATCGAAATATAGGTCCAGATGTCGCGGCAAAAATCAATCAGGATCGTATTGATGCGGCCAATAGCCTGGAATTGCGCCGCCATACAATCATAATGTTCAATCTGCGTGGTATGTTGCGAGCGTTCGATGCCTAAAAACTCCTGCACAAAATCGTTGCCGAAAGCCTTCCAATCATAATCCGGATAAGCGGCATAATGCGCGTTGAAATTACCGGTTGCGCCCCCAAATTTGGCCCGGTGCGGCAAGGCTTTCAACTGCTGTAATTGCACGTCCAAACGCTCTACATATACCTTAAACTCCTTGCCCAACAAGGTCGGCGATGCCGGTTGCCCGTGCGTACGCGCGAGCATGGGTACGAAAGTCCAATCCTGCGCCAACTGTTCCAAATGATCGCGTACCTTTTGAATCAACGGGTAATACACTGTTTCTAAGGCATTTTTAAGCAGCAATGGCGTGGCCGTGTTGTTAATATCCTGCGAGGTAAGCCCAAAATGCACAAATTCCCGCAAATGGCCAAGTTCCAAGGCGTCAAAGCGTTCCTTCAGAAAATATTCCACGGCCTTTACATCATGGTTGGTCGTGCGTTCGATGGTTTTGATATACTCCGCGTCGGCTAAACTGAAATTTTCAAAAATGTCATTCAGCGCGTCAATTTTATCTTCTTCAAACGCGGCCAATTGCGGCAAATCAAACTGACACAATGCGATAAAGTATTGAATTTCAACAAATACCCGATACCGAATCAAGGCAAATTCACTGAAATAATCGCTGAGTTCGCGGGTTTTATCGGCATAGCGACCGTCGATGGGAGAAATGGCTGTGAGCATATAAACGTTGTTGGAAAAGCTTACTGTTAGGTATAGCCAGCGCAAAGTGGTTCTGAAAATGGATGTCTTCTAATCCATTGAAAATCAATTTAATCCATCCTGAAAATCTTCAAATCCACCTTAATCCTGGTATAGATTGGCGCAAAATTAGAAAAATCGGACGATGCAGCCTTGCTTTGATGCCGTTCGTCTATACTTTTGCGTTCTAAAATAAAATTTATGAACAAAATATTTTCAGCCGCCTTAATACTTTGCAGCATCGGAATTTTCTTTTCCTGCAATAATAACCAAAACAATCTCAAGGTTTTACAAAAGCAAACAGAGGATATGCACGACGAAGCCATGAAGGATCTCGGCGGCATGAACCGGATTTCAAGAAACCTTCAAAAAGAATTGGCGCACATAGATTCCTTGCATCAAACCAGCCCGCGCCGCGATTCCATCTTAGAAACCATCCGCATCATGCACAAGGCCGAAGACGATATGATGGCCTGGATGGCGCAGTACCAGGCAGCCGATCAACTTCCGGCAAAAGAAGCGCTTGATTACATGACCAAGCAAAAAAACGACATCGAAAAGAACCGAAACGATATTAAGGAAGCCATGCAGCGTGGAAAGGCGCTCGCGCGTTGATTGTTTTGGCAAAATCAACACATCAATTGCGGTGAAGCTGATTTTTAAACCTACATTAGCCGCGCTTTTCTAAAAAGCCATTTTACCATTTTTTTTGTCCTAACCACAACGTCATGTCTGTTAAAGATTACTATGCCGCGTCCCTTGCTTTACACAAAAAATTCAAGGGAAAAATCGGCATTCGATCCAAAATGCCCGTAAAAACCAAAGATGATCTTGCTACGGTTTACTCTCCGGGCGTCGCGGCGCCTTGCGAAGCGATTGCAAAAGACCAGGAAGCTGTATATGAATACACCATCAAATCAAACACGGTAGCCGTCATCAGCGACGGTTCTGCGGTGCTTGGCCTTGGAAACATTGGGCCTTATGCCGCCATTCCGGTGATGGAAGGCAAGGCCATGTTGTTCAAAAAGTTCGCCAACATTGATGCCTTCCCGATTTGTTTGGACACACAGGACACCGACGAAATCGTACAAACGATCAAAAATATTGCGCCCGTATTCGGTGGTATCAACCTCGAAGACATCGCCGCGCCGCGCAGTTTTGAAGTGGAAGAACGCCTGCAAGACCTGGGTATTCCGGTTTTTCACGACGATCAGCATGGTACCGCCATTGTAGTCATGGCTGCGCTGATAAATGCCGCTAAAGTCGTGAAAAAAGACCTGAACCAGATGAAAATTGTGATCAACGGCGCAGGTGCGGCCGGCGTGGCCATTGCCAAACTGCTGAAAGGTTTTGGCGAAACCAACCCGGAAATCTCCGTGCGCGACATTATTTTGTGCGACAGCAAGGGCGTGCTGCACCAAAGCAGAACCGACCTGAACGCGTCCAAACTTGCAGCCCTCACATTCAGCAATTTTGAAGGCGTAAGCGGCACCGTATTCGACGCGCTGCACAACGCCGACGTATTCATCGGTGTAAGTCAGGGCAACCTGCTGAAAGCCGACGATATCCGACCGATGGCCAAAGACCCCATCGTGCTGGCTTTGGCCAACCCCACCCCGGAAATCATGCCGGAAGAAGCCCTCAAAGGCGGCGCCGCCATCGTCGGCACCGGCCGCAGCGACATGCCAAACCAGGTGAACAACGTACTTGGTTTTCCCGGCATTTTCCGCGGCGCCCTCGACGCCCGCGCGCCTCGCATCACGATTGCCATGAAATTAGCGGCCGCGCACGCCATCGCCTCCTGTGTAGATAAACCGACCCGCGAATACATCATTCCTGCCTCCTTGGACAAAAAAGTGGCGCAGCGCGTGGCGAAAGCGGTGTACAAAGTGGCGATGAAGGATAAAATTTAAGCGTTGCAAAAGGAGAAGGAAGAAAGTTAGGTGGCGTAG
>JBAXTB010000542.1:0-3316 GCA_037130425.1 Bacteroidota bacterium | reverse complement strand
CCCACCCAATCTTCCTGATAAATTTTCCCCGGACTAATGCCCAGCGCCTTGGCGAAAGCCACAATGGCCGTGTCGTCCCAACGGCTGATTTGATCGAAGGTATAGATGCTGAGGGCGTATAATTGCTGCTCGGCAAAAGGCGTAATGCCGTTGATGATTTTCAGATCGTCGGTGTGTTCCGGTGCGGCGCGGCGTCCTTTCCGGTCGGCTTGGGCGCTTGTTTGCTTTTTGGGCTGTTGCGCTTTTTGTTGAACCTGTTCGAGTTGCAGGTTTTCTATTTCGATGCGGGCTGCTTCCAGTTCGCGGAGCAGTTTGCTGCGCTCTGATTCAAGACCGGTAGCGGTTTGTTCGAGCGCGGCCATTTTTTGCTGGATACGTTGGAAATCGGCGTATATTACCTGCCAGGCATCCAATTCTTGCTGCAACTGGTTCAACTGATCGGTCAGTTCGGTGTTGCGGGTGCGCAAGTTTTGATTGAGCAGATCGAGCGCTGCTACTTTTTGTGCATATTGCGCGGCGTTTGCTTCCGCACGTTCAGCGCGGCCTGCAAAGGACTGATCCTGAACCAGGCGGCGTGCCTGATCATTTTCAAATTGTTGAACTTGTTGGCGCATCGTACCAAGTTCGAGGGAAACGCGTTTAAAATCTGCTTCCCGCAAATCGTGTTGATGCTTCAGATGTGTATAGAGGCGGGCCAACGTATTTTTTTCCTGCTCAATGCGTTCTAATGCATTGCGTACCGCGCGTTCCGGGATGGCTGCCCGCAGCGACCATCCGATGAGGATGCCTGCTACAGTAAAAATGCCCCAAACGAGCCAGTAAAAAACCGGGTCCTGCATGAACTGATCCATGACCGGAATTTAACGATTATACCAAAGGTAAGGCAAAACTAACAAAAATTTTGCATTTTATTCGTTTTTTGCGCCTTATGAAGACAATTTTTTTGCATATCGTAATCAAAAAGTGAAAAAACTACTTCCCGGAGCCTCAAAATGGCTCTCCGCATGTTATTTAAATGAAAAATAAATCGCTACTACTACTCTTTTGGCTACTGCTCTGCGGCATCCGGGCTGCTGCCCAAACGCAGCCTGCCGACTCCGGTTTTGTGTACATTGATACCATCAAATTAATTGGTAATCGCAAGACAAAAGCCTCGTTGATTATGCGTGAACTGGAATTTAAAATCGGTGATTCCATCGCGCAACGCGACCTGTACGCGGTGCTGGAACGCAATAGTTTGCGCCTGCTGAACCTGAATTTGTTCACCATCGCCAATATTCATGTTATCCAATTAGCGCCAGGCAACCACGTGACCTTGCAAATTGACATGACGGAAACCTGGTTCATTTTGCCGGTGCCGCTGCTGAATTTTATTGACCGAAATTTTAATGTGTGGTGGAAGGAGTTTCATGGCTCGCTCAAACGAATCAATTACGGCATTGACCTGAGTCACAACAACTTAACCGGCTACGGCGATGTGCTGAAAGTAAAGTTTCAAGCAGGCTACAACAACCTGTATGAAGTTACCTACCGTTTTCCACCGCTCAACCGCAACCAAACGCTGAATCTGCAATCGGGCGTTTCGTACAACCGCCAGCACGAGGTGGCCTATATTACGAGTGAAGATAAAGTGCGCTTTCGCAAAGATCCCAACCGCTGGAATATTACGCAGCTCAGCGCATACACCAGCCTGACCTGGCGGCCGGCGCTGAATACAAGCCAGACTTTTTCTTTGGAATACCGCGACAGCCGTGTGTCTGACTCCATCGGATTGATTCTGAACCCTGATTTTTTCCTCAACAGCCAGACGCGCCAACGGCATTTTAGTTTTGTTTATACATTGACGTTGGATCGCCGCGATATTCGGCCGTATCCGCTGCACGGGTCTTATTTTCGCACGGAAATCCGTCAAAACGGCTTGCTGCCTTCCGATGACCTGCATTTGTTTCGGGTTTTTGCCGAACATGCGCGTTTTTTTCCCTTGGTACCCATGCTGTATGCGGACGTTGCATTGAAAGGTCGTTTTAGTTTGCCTCGAAAGAAACCGCCCTATTTCAACAATCAGGCGCTTGGATACAGCGGCAATTTTGTGCGCGGCTACGAATATTATGTGGCCGACGGGCTGGATTTTGCGGTACTAAAAACGGCGTTTCACTTTGAGTTTCTGAATCGACTGTTTCATTTTGGCCGGTACATGCCGTTCAAGGCGTTCAAAGAGCTGCCGTTGAAACTTTATCTTTCGTTTAACAACGACACGGGCATCTCTAACGACCCGTATTACACGGCCAAAAATACCCTGAACAACCGATTGCTATACGGTTACGGCGTCGGTTTTGACGTGGTGGCTTGGTACAATAAAACCGCGCGATTTGAGTACAGTCGGAATGATTTGGGGCAACAGGGGTTCTTTTTGAGGATTGATTCGGGGTTTTAAGGGTATTTTTCCCATTCCGTTATTTTTGTCACAATAGGCTGTTATTCAATTACTTATAATAAGTAATTGTACAGAAAAAATAATACCCAATATTGTTCCTGTTATTTTAAAGAAAAAGTTTATTACTTTTGCGCTAAATACACAAATTGTTTATAAAACGGTACATTTATATGAATGTTGAGTTTGTAAATGAAAAAAGAAAATCACCTCCTCCGATCATGAGGCTACGCCGTAAAAAGCTAATAGCCTTTGGCTGGTATGGAGGTAAGTTTTCTCATCTGGATTGGTTATTGCCATTGTTACCGACATGTAACCACTACTGTGAACCCTTCGCCGGATCGGGAGCAATTTTGCTTAATCGGGCGCCTTCGCCTGTAGAAACATACAATGATATTGATGGTGAAGTTGTCAATTTCTTTCGAGTACTCAGAGAGGAAAACGAACGCCTCATCTCGGCTATCGGACTTACGCCATTTTCCAGAGAAGAGTTTGCCCAAGCATGTGAACTTGATCCAGACTTATCAGATTTTGAACGAGCAAGGCGTTTTTTTATCAGGGCAAGACAAGTACGCACTGGACTTGCTCAAACTGCATCTGTCGGGCGTTGGGCAAATTGTAAAAACACAAGTCGCTCAGGTATGAGCGGAGTCGTTAGCCGATGGTTGGGAAGCGTAGAGGGATTAGAGCAAATTGCCGAAAGATTACTCAGGGTGCAAATTGAAAATCGTCCAGCAATTGATATTATTAAGTTGTATGATAGCACAGACACCTTGTTTTATTGCGATCCTCCTTATATCCATACAACAAGAGGCGATACATCATCTTATGGATATGAAATGACTGATTCTCAACATGAAGAACTGGCCGATGTTTTGTCTAAAG
>JBAXTB010000541.1:0-3317 GCA_037130425.1 Bacteroidota bacterium | reverse complement strand
GTTACCCTGTGTTAATGATTCCGCCCCTTTGGGGCTTTAAAATCCTTAAGTCAATAACATTGCCCTTCGGGGCGCAGATTTAAAAGGATTTTGCCGCTTGCGAGGGGGATGGACACGGATGGCGCAGACCCCTTCGGGCTATGGTTTCTACATATCTTTACCAAAGCAGAGATAATGGGGGCGAATATTGATTGCCGCCAAGTTTGAGTACGCTTACTTGGGCTTTGTGTCCTTTGTGAAACCTTTGTGTCCTTTGTGTTTACTCCTCTCAAGCAGGTCAAAGCCTTAAAAACCAATACTTTGTAATTTCTGGTTTTGAGGTAGATATGTTTAGTACACCACCTTGGCTTAGCCGAATTAGAGGGGTAAACACAAAGATCACAAAGGTTTCAGTAGAGTAGAGAGAAGCGGCGCTGCCGCTTCTCCCCCTCGTCAATCCGTACATGCGGTTTTCCCGCATACGGCTTTCCTATGAACTTCTTCATTGGCTTTCACAGGCGAACTCCTCTATGGGTGTATTTCGTCGGGTCTATTAGTCCATGTTTTTTAACTAACACCTCAAAGGCTTTTTGTCCATATAGCCTACACTTCCTTTGGCTCTTGCGCTTATAGTAACGGTTCATGCTCTCTTGCAGATAGTGGCGTAGCCGTCTTTTACTTACTGCCGGATAACTCACCCCTTTGATGTCAAAGTAGTTCAGCCACCCTCGCAGCACTTTATTCAGGTCATCGCTAACTTGCTGTGCCGTGTAATGACCGTGCGCATCAAGATACGTCTTAATCTTGTCTCGGATTTTCTGTTCCGATTTCCGACTTGGAATGATGTTCCAGTAACTTTTGTTGCTATCCCTTATGTCCTTGTCGTATCGGATGGTGAACCCTAAAAAATTAAAACTTTCTTCTTTGGCATCCACTGTCCGGGTCTTTTCCTCGTTCAGGTTTAATCCCATTCGGCTTAGTAGACTATTGAGTTTATCCTTTACTTGTACCCCGATTTGTTTGCCCATCAACACAAAGTCATCTGCATACCGTACTATCTTGACCCCATTTTGACTAAACACATTCATTGGACGGTTGATGATCCGATCTAGCAAGTTCAGATAGATATTGGCCAGTAACGGAGAGATAACTCCCCCCTGTGGTGTGCCTACTTTGTTCTTCTTTCCTCCTTTAAACTTGCCATCCTCGTAGATCGGCGATTTCAGCCATTGATCGATTAAGTCCAATAGCCTCGGATCACTGATCCGTTCTTTTAGACATATCAGCAGTTTATCGTGCGGTATCGTGTCAAAGTATTTACTCAAATCTGCATCCAATACCTCCGTATTCCCTCCTTTTAGATTTTCCTTGATTGCACCAAGCGCATCCGCTGAACTGCGTTCCGGTCGAAATCCATACGAACTCTCCTCAAAATCCGCTTCAAATATGGGTTCAAGTAGGAGTTTACATGCCGTCTGTACTATCCGGTCTTTAACCGTCGGTATCCCCAGCGGACGCTCGCCGCCGTTCGCCTTCGGGATCATTACCCGCTTTACTGCTTGCGTTCGATAGCGCCTCGTCCTCAGTTCCTCCCCCAGCGCCGACAGATAGTCCGTTACGCCTTGTTGTTCCACGTCACTTATGCTCACCCCGTCTACTCCCGGTGAGCCTTGGTTGGATTTGACTGCCATCCACGCCTCCTTTAGCATATGTTTTTGGAACAACTTGTCGTATAGCACATAAAACCTATACTTCTTTTCCTGTTTGGCTTTTTGATATAACTTGCATTGTAACGAAAATACCCTTTCTGCATCACTCATCTCGCTTTTCTTCTTGTCGAAGATCGTGAGTTGTTGCGCCGCTCCGTCTTTCTGCTGATACTTGTTTCTCAATTTTGACTGGTCTTCCATTTTTGTAAGTTTTATTCATAGCAATGCCCCTTCGCTACGCCCGCTTTTACCTTTTCGGGCATCAAACACTACTATGGGCATCTCCGATTCCCTCGGCCAGTCTGGACAGACTGCCGTTAGGGTCTCCCACGTTCATGCGGAACCTTTGAGTAACACGCAACACTATCTTACCCCGGATAGCCTCCATTGTGCATTTTGCCGATACTTCCAATGGAGTGGCAGGCTTCAGCTTCTTTGGCAGACTGACCACTATCAAATGTGTAACGAGGCCTAACTAGTGCAGCTTATTACTCGCGTCAGTGCGAGCTTTTGATCTTTCGTTTCCTCCAGATCAATCGCACCTCCTTCATGCTGATCGGCATCTTGGCTCGTGTGGTTCTTTCATCCACATAGGTTTGTTTATTTACCGCACGCCTCGTGGCGCACCAAAGGACACGAAGGCTGACTAAGCGCACACCACTTTCCCGCCGCGCGTGGTCTTCGCTTCCCAACGCTCAATCCCCTGCCGCCGCGCTTGTGTCTTTGACCAAGCGCAACTTCCGTGAGTGGCTACGCGTTGTAAGAAATTGATTGTGAGTATATTAGCATCGCGTGTTGCGTGCGTTTGGTCAAAAGAGACCCAAGCGCGGCGGCAGGGCTTCGAGCGCTAGGAAATGGAGACTGCGGGAAGTCCAAGCGAGGCGGAAAATTACCCGCCAAATTGGCGAAGGTGGTGATCTATATGCTTGTACATTCCCGTACTCCATTGTGTTGGAGTAAGTCTGCCAAAGAAAGGATGAGGGTTTGTTGTACACTTGACAGCACCTCCCTTTGCAAAAAGAATGATCATTTTTTTCAATCGTTCCTTTTCTTCTTCAAAACTTCCACTTAAGGAAACAATTGTGCTTTTATCGGAGGGGCCATTCTTCTCCAATGGCTTTTCATTGTAGAAATTAGATTTAAACAAGGGGCCAAGTATTCTTCCAATAAAAACCCTTGGTGGATGCTTTAAACCACACGCAATCTCCAGCCATGCCGAGCAATGAGATAACATTTGTGAAACCTCCATTTTACCCCAAATCCTCTCAGCATTTGGGGTCAATGCCTCCAGGCGATTTAAAATTTCGTCTTCGATGTCACGGTTAAATAAGTTTTTCTGTTCCATTCTTTTATTTGTTTGTGCAAAAATAGAACGTGCCAATGACAGCCCTATGTCAACAAGGGGGAAGGAGATTCAAAGTTTTTTTGTGCATGGCTGAAATAATGTCTTTAACCCTGCTTTTTAGTTTTTGTGGTAAAATAATTTGAGCATGATCACCAAATATCAAAAACCAACGAGCAAATCCTTCTATTGATGTAGTTAGAAATGACATTTCAATTTTTTCAGCTATTAATTTTTCAGAAACAAAGCCATTGTAGTATTTCTGATTTTCCAAATGAGCATATATT
>JBAXTB010000540.1:0-3347 GCA_037130425.1 Bacteroidota bacterium | reverse complement strand
ATAAAATTGGTTTTGGCAAAATCAATTTCCTTGTAAACGGTCACATTGCGCAGGATAATCACATGTCCGATCAGGCGTTTTACTTTTTCGCCGGTCGGAATAATGGAGATGTCGACGATTTCTTTTTCGAAATAACTTTCCTTGCCGTCGGCGTAAATTTTGATGGGCTGTTGGGGCAACGGCATTGGGTTCGGCGCCACCAAATCGCGGATCAAGGCGCGAATCAGGTCATTTGTAACCGCAAGCTCTTGGGCAGATTTGCCGATCATTTTTTCTTTGGATAATCCGCAAATATTGGCCGCTTCTTCATTGGCAAACAGCACCTGCATGTCTTCATCCAGACCGATCACCGGATCGTGCATGTTTTCAATCAGCGTTTCGACGCGCTTTTTCTCCATCATCAGGGTAGCAAGGCTGCTACTGTTGTATTCTTCTAATTTTTCGGCCATTGTATTAAAGGAAACAGCCAATTCGCCAAATTCGTTATGGCTTTCAAAATGAACGCGTTGCGAATAATTTTGCGCTGCAATCTGTTTGGTGCTTTCCGTTAGTTCGCGGATCGGATCGGCAATATTTCCCGGCAGGTTAATTAAAAGCGTAAATGCAATCAAAAAACATAAGGTACCGGTAAGCGCAATCCAGAACGTGGCATTTTCGGCTGTTTTAGCGGCTACGGCACTTTTGCGTTGGATGGCCTCTAAGTTGAGTTTTACTATTTCGCTGATGTCGTTGCGTATTAGACTGGGCAATTGTGTATCGGTGGGCCGGTTTTTAAATTCTTCAAAATGCTTTGTCAGGCTTTCGGTGGCTTCTGCTTCGCCGATTTCGCTGATATTATGCTGTTGTTGCCCCAAATGCTGCTCAAAATGGGCCGCCGCATCTTTATCAATTCCGAATTCGTCTAAGGATTTGAGCATGTTGCGCGCATAATCGAGGGTGTTGTAATTGGCAACTAGTATATTCTTGGTATCGTTGCTCAATGAATTCACCTGCAGCGCGCCCAGCAAAGCCAGCACGACGATCAGGAAAAAGAGCAGTCCCACGCCTAAAGTCAATTTAGTTTTGATTTTCATTACGATAACAATACAAGGTCAATATCATTGGATGAAAGCTTTTTCAACAGTTCGTTGAAGATATTGGTCGCCAAAATGATCCGAATCAGGCTCAAATGCGGTTTCCCGATGCAAATCGTCGTAACGTCATGCTGTTCAGCGGTTTCAATAATGGATTTTGCCACTTCCGAGCTGGTTACTTTAATAATTTCAGCGCCCAATTCAGTGGCTAATTTGAAGTTGTTAATCAGATAGCGTTGTTTGTCTAACGCTATTTTGTCGGGCGCTTCTGCCGGAGTTTGCACATAGAGTAACAGCCATTTGCTATGGTAATAATTGGCTAAACGCGCCGTTTTTCGGATCACTTTTTTGGCTGTTTTTTCATTGCTGCTAATGCAGGCTAAGAAACGCTCGTGCCGTATCGTGTTGGCCTTTGTGACCTCCGTTTCTACCTTGCGCTCCACTTGAGAAGCCACCTCTTTGAGCGCCAGTTCGCGTAATTGCAGGATATGTTCGCTTTTAAAGAAGTTGTTGAGGGCAGTTTCAATTTTGGCCGCATGGTAAATTTTGCCTTCTTTCAGACGCGTAATCAGTTCGTCGGCGGTCAAATCAATGTTCACTACTTCATCGGCCAAAGCCAGGATGCTGTCGGGCACCCGCTCCCGCACTTCAATGCCGGTGATTTTTTTGATTTCCTCGTTCAGGCTTTCAATATGCTGAATGTTGACGGCACTGATTACGCTGATGCCGGCGTCCATGATTTCGAGTACATCCTGCCAGCGTTTTTCGTTTTTGCTGCCTTCAATGTTGGTATGCGCCAGTTCGTCCACCAGCACCACATCCGGGTGCAGTTGAATGATGGTCTGCACATCAAGCTCTTCCAACGATTTGCCTTTGTAAAACAGTTTGCGGCGCGGAATCAGTGGAAGACCCTCTAATAATGCAGCGGTTTCTGCGCGGTTATGCGTTTCAACCAAGCCGATTTTTACATCAACGCCGTTTTTCAACAGTGTTTGGGCTTCCTGGAGCATACGGTATGTTTTGCCCACGCCCGCGCTCATCCCAATGTAGATTTTCAGTTTTCCGCGACGGTTCATGTGGGTTTAAAATGAAACGGCGATGGCCGTTGAAAAAGTGACAAAAGTGTTGATTGGTTTATCGTCGCGCACAAAAATGTTGTCTTTGCTGCTCAAGGTGCGTAATTCAGCGCGCCAAACGGCATGTTCGGTTACGGCATAATCGAAATTGATTGAATAACCGATCACTTGAAATCCGTTTCGGGTATTGGTGGCAATAATCACCTGGTTTTTATCCACATATTTTTCGGCCCGAACCGCGAGGGCCGTTTTGGCGGTCGGGGTAATTTTCAAGATTATAATTGGCGCAACCCAGGTATTGTATTTGCCGCTCCCTTGTTCGGTTTCCTGTGCGCCAAAGTCGAGGCCGGCTGTCAAACCAAGTTTTGGAACTACTTGAAATTGCCCGTACAAATTGTGGAAATAACGCATCAATTTTTTCCCGCCTGCTTGGTCGTTTCCGATGAAAGAACTGCTGTTAAGGGTAATTTTATCATTTGGTTTAATCGTCAATTGGTGGCCGAAACAAAGCGTATTATTGCCTTCCGGGCGCTGAATATGCTGCCAGCCATTGAGCACCAACGCGCTCAGGAGCACTTTGCCGTTATCAGTGGTAAAACTGAGTTTTGCGCCGCTTTCATAATACGGCGAGTTTTCGGCGAGTAGGCTGCGCGTGAGTGTCCAACAATCTTTCCCAATGGCGCTTTCAAAACCGATATGCGAAGGAAAAATGCCTGCATCCACCCAAACCTCGTGCTTTTTAGAGATTTTAATACCCGCATTTGCTTCAAAAATATTCTTAAAAACACCCGGTTCACCAGCTAAATTGGCGTTGGTGTATGTGCCCGCCATCAAGGCCATGTTGGCGCGCACCCGGTCTTTTGCGTAGGCGGCCTTGATAAAACCGAGGTTCAAATTCACCTCATTGTGCCGGTTGTAGGAGTATAAAAAGTCGGGTAATTTATGGTTTCCCGGTTCATTAAAGTCGTACAAATAGTAGACTTCCGCGTAGCCGCTGATTTGTAAAGGCGATTTTTCTTCCTGCGCGGCGGCTTTAGTAAACACGCCGAATAAACAGATTAACAGCAGGATAAATAGATGATTTTTTTTCATGTTAAGGTTTGGTGATTTTTGAAAATTTGTAACGACTTAGTATATTTAAAAAATCCTGAAAGGATTGTATGTAAAAACGCTATAAAACACATACAATCCCTTCGGG
>JBAXTB010000054.1:0-21355 GCA_037130425.1 Bacteroidota bacterium | reverse complement strand
GCCGCAAGGCCATTTTTTGCTGCGGATTCTGTCGCTTTAGCCAATAATATTGATGAAGTAAAAGGCCGAATTAATACCTGGCAAAGCCGGATGTGGCAAACTGTGCGCCCCATGTGGGAGTTTTTCATGTGGGTATTTAACAGCATTATCGTTTTACTCATCTGTTTGGGCGGTTTATGCCGTTATGTAGCCAAAACCGCCGCATCTGAAAGCCTGATAAGCAGTTACGGCCGCATCATCGTAGGCCGCTGGATCGTTTCGGCCCACCAGAACGCCGCCGCCATGTTGCTTATCATCACCTGGATTATCGCCATCGTGATGCTGATTGACGTGTTTATGTGGTTGGTGTACCACAGTTTCCCGGTCTGGATTCTGATCCTGATCTGGTTCCCGATTCTTTGGGTGGCGGAGAAATTGACGAGCTGGATTGTGCCAAATATTCCGGTTTTGGGATCGGGGCATGGATAAATATTAGACTTGTTGCGGTGGGAGGCCGGGTGGCGCTCCCACCGCAACAAGTCTATTTTTAAGGCGGCGTATTTCAACTTTTATGAAGCACGGTTGTTTCATGGGTCATGCAATATAAAATAGCGAATGAGGGCATTTTTGTGTGCCTGTGCAAAATTTTATTTCAAACACACGAAAGCCTTTGTTGAAAAAAGTCAAAATCGCCTTTTTTGCCGAAATCCTCATTGAAGATTTTGACGGCGCCTCCCGCACCATGTTCCAATTGATTCACCGTATCCCGGCCGATCAGTTTGAGTTCCTTTTTATTTGCGGGGTGGGGCCGGACGAAATTCATGGGTTCGAATGTTTGACGATTCCTGCGGTTACGATTCCCATTAATAAGACATATAAAATGGCTGTTCCGTGGTTTTCGGGCGCGCTTATGCGGAAAAAACTCGAAACCTTTCAGCCGGACGTGGTTCATATTGCGACGCCTTCGCTCTTGGGGGAATTTGCATTGAAATACGCCAATCGGCAGCAAATTCCGGTGCTGACCATTTACCACACGCATTTTATTTCCTATATTGATTACTATTTGAAATCCAGTCCGCGATTGGCCAATTACGTTCGGTCAATTATTGCCAAAAACCAAGAGCGGTTTTACGGGCGTTGCGACCGGATTTATGTGCCTTCGGAAGAGATGCGATTGGCGCTTTTGTCGTGGCATGTAGATGAAAAACGCCTGCAACTTTGGCAACGTGGCATTGATACGGATTTATTTTCCCCAAAGAAAAGAAACACGCCGACGATGCGGGCTTTGACCGGCAATGACAAACCAGTGGTCCTGTTTGCCAGTCGCTTGGTTTGGGAAAAAAACCTCGAAACACTTTGTGGTATTTATCAACTGATGCAGGATAAAGGCTTGGATTACAACTTGTTAGTGGTGGGCGACGGGGTGGCCTTGGAAGCCTGCCAGCGCCGAATGCCCAAGGCTATATTTACAGGAAAAGCCGACCACGCGCAACTTTCAGTATTTTATGCTTCATCTGATGTATTTCTTTTCCCTTCTATTTCAGAATCGTATGGCAATGTTGTGATTGAAGCGATGGCCTCAGGGTTGCCTTGTGTTATTGCGGACGGTGGCGGATCCCGAAATTTCATTCAGCAAGGGATCAACGGTTTTCTGTGTCAACCGAATGCGCCGGAGGATTACCTGAATCGAATCACGATGCTGCTGCAAGATGCGCAGTTACACCGAGCAATTGCGGAAGCCGGCCTGCATTACAGCCGTGCGCTAAGTTGGGATGATCTGGCAGCTGTTTATTTCAGGGATTTAGCGCAAATGGCACAAGGCGGTCAACAATTAACACAAAGCGAACATGAAAACGCCTTATAAAATAGCCCTTGTTGCCATTGTTTTGCTTTGTTTTGGTTTTTTCATACGCGCTACCAATTGGGCGGGTGTGTTGGAAGCGGTGCAAAAAGTTGGGATTAATTTCCTTTTTTTGATTTTTGTAACCTACTTGTCGGCTTGGACGGGCGTGCTTGGCTGGCGTTATTGTTTGCCGAAAGATACTAAGCAGGTATCCTCTTTTCAGTTGTTCTGGATTCGAATGATCGGTGAGAATTTTGCGATTCTCAACCCGACCAGTATGATTGGCGGAGAAGCGGCCAAAATTTATATGCTCACCGATCTTGGCGTAAATCGCAGACAAGCCTTGCACTCGATTATCCTATCCCGTGCGATCATGATTATCAGCCAGATATTTATGCTTTCGCTCGCATGTATTTCCTTTTTGAGTTTGTCAATGCAAACCTTTTCATGGCCGCACTTTGAATGGCTTCGAATCGGGGGCGGCGTGGTTTTGATGCTTGGTTTGGCGATGGCGTTGCGTGGGGATTATGTCAGAAAAGGGGTAAAAAAACTGTTTTTACGACTTCGCTTGATGGATTTTTACCGTCGCGCCTGTACATTTTTAGCGGAATTATGGTTGGAACTGCGGGCTTTTTACCGAGGAAACAGGCGCGCCATGTTCATGTCCTTCCTGTTTTGTTGCCTGCATTGGATTGTCGGTTCCTTGGAGTTTTATTTTATTTTGCTCTTTCTCGGCATCAAAACGACGGTTTTTAAGGCTTTATTAGTTGATATGGGCGTAATTGTGTTCAAAACTGCGGGCGCATTTATCCCGGGGCAAATCGGCATCGAGGAATACGGAAACAAAGTGATGCTTTCCATCATCGGCATAGCGGGCGATACAATTTGGATCACAGTCTCCATTTTACGTCGTTCGCGGCAACTGTTTTGGATTATAGTCGGGTTGTTGATGTATTTTATCCGATTTCATGGAAAACCCGCCATTTTACCCTTAGAAGATCCTCTGCCTTAACGAGATATGGAAATACTGTTTGTCACACATAAGTATCCGCCGTCTATCGGAGGGATGGAAAAACAGAGTTTTGAACTGACCACGCGCATGAGGCAACACGCAACGGTACACCTGCTTTGCTGCGACGGTTCGGAGTCAAAAGTGACGTTTTTCCGGCTGCTGAAATCACGAATCCGTGCGAAACTGCGCCAACATCCGGGCATCTCCATCCTGCATTTCAACGATGGGCTGGCAGCGGCATTTTGTTCCGGCGCAGCGGATTTTCCTGAATTGATACGCTCTGTAACCTTGCATGGCTTGGATGTGGTGTTTCCGAATGGCTTGTTTCAGCGAAAAATTTTGCCACGATTCAATCATTTTCAATCCATTATAACGGTGAGCCAGGCCACGGCTGCCGCTTGTGTTGAACGGGGGATTGATCCTCAAAAAATTGTGGTGATACCCAACGGGGTCGACCATGAGATTGCCTTTTACACACCCGATGCGGAGGCCAAACGGGCATTTGAAAAACGATACGGCGCCTTTTTTCCCGGTAAAAAGACCTTAATTATGATGGGGCGCCCGGTGTTGCGCAAAGGATTTTCCTGGTTTTTACAGGCTGTGTTTCCAAAATTGCCGTCTGATTTTCAAGTATTATTGATTGGCCCTTTTCGGGCAAAGCGTCCGTTTTCCGCCTTTTTGCGCGGGCTTTTACCCACGCGTATGCGCAAGCAACTTGAATTATTGTTCGGAATGCCTTCGGATGAAGATAATGTGCGCAGCTTATTGGCATCTGCGGCGCTTCAAGGCCGGGTTCGGCATTTGGGCAAATTGCCGTTTACGGATATTATGCAAATCATGTCGGCTGCCGATGCGTTTTTGATGCCGAACATCAGCGTTCCGGGCGACATGGAAGGTTTTGGGTTGGTATGCCTGGAGGCCAATTTGCGCGGGTTGCCCGTGTTTGCGGCCAAACTCGAAGGCATCACGGATGCCATTCACGACCATAAAAACGGTTGGTTACTTCCGAGTGGAGATAAGGCGGCCTGGATAACCGCATTGGAACAATTAAGCCAAAATATGGTTAAAGTTCATGTCAATGGGCAGGAAGCAAGGCAGTATGTGTTGGAAAATTTCAGTTGGGAAAAGATGACGACGGGGTATTACGCGCATTTTTTAGAAATGCTTAACAAATTTTAAGGAATAAAGCAGGATTTTAAATAATTTTAGGGTGAAAATAAATACGAATACGGAAGAGATTATCCTGGAGGCCGCGCGGACCGTGTTTATGCAAAAAGGATTTGCAGCAACGCGTATGTGCGATATTGCCTATACGGCAAATATCAATCCTGCCATGTTGCATTATTATTTTCGCAAAAAAGAAAAATTATTTTCAGTTATATTTGAACAAGAATCGCTCAAATTTCATTCAGATATGTTAGCCATCCTACATGCTGATATGCCGTTTGGTGAAAAGATTCGTTTGATGATAAAACGAGAAATCGAAAAAATTGCAGCGGCGCCTTATTTGCCGATGTTCATTTTGAGTGAGATACAGAGCAACCCGGAAAGTGCGGATAAATATTTGGGCATCAGCAAACGGTATCAGGAATTATTCAAGACCTTTTGTAGTTTAGTTGAGAGCGCCCAACAAAGTGGTCAAATTAGAGCGGTTTGCCCACGCCAACTTTTTTTATCGATTCAGGGTCTGACGCTTTTCCCTTTTTTGGCTAAGCCAATGATAAAAACTGCTTTAGACGTTGATGATAATAATTTTTTAGAAATAATGCGTGAGCGTGTCGATCATGTGTGTGAATTGATTTTGGGGCCGCTCCAATTTTAATATATTGATCTTTCAAATCTATTAAGTACAGATCAGAAAGACCTCTTCATCCCTCATCCGATTTTACAAACAGTTCAACCGATGAAAATTACCATCTGGCCAAATTCTGTTTGTCCAAACTACGAGTGCTCTTAATTTACCGCATTATTTGGCTTAAAAACTGCGACCCCAAAAAATTATGGCCGATTTTTCAACCAAAACGGCTGTTTCATTGTTAATTCCCTGGTTTAACCAGAAGGTTAAATTTTTTTATTAAATGTTGTTTACAATACAAGATAAGATTGGCAACGCATCGATTTGGTCTTTCATCAAACAAAACTTACAGGTATGGACAAAAACCTTCAACACAGAATTCGTCAGTATGATGCTCCCGAAAGATTAAAACAAGTTAACATGTATCCATATTTTCGGGTCATTGAGTCGGAACAGGATACAGAGGTGATGATCGATCAAAAGCCGGTGCTTATGTTTGGTTCAAACAGCTATCTTGGGCTAACGAACCACCCAAAACTTAAAGAAGCCGCAAACCGTGCTGTCCAGCAATATGGAACCGGATGTGCCGGTTCGCGTTTTTTAAACGGCACGCTTAAAATTCACATCGAATTGGAAGAGGCGCTTGCAGATTATCTTCAAAAAGAGGCCGTATTGTTGTACAGCACCGGGTTCCAGGCCAATTTGGGCGCAATTGCGCCATTGGCGGGTAGAAACGACTATATTTTCATCGACGAACTGGTGCATGCTTCCATTATTGACGGCACCCGATTGTCTTTTGGAAAGGTTCTGAAATACCGCCACAACGATATGAACTCCCTTGAGCAGCAACTTCAACGTGCCGAAGGCCCTGGTGCAAAAATTATTGTCATGGACGGTGTTTTCAGCATGGAAGGCGATATTGCTAACTTGCCCGGAATTGTTGAATTGGCTAAAAAGTTTGATGCAACTGTTATTGTTGACGATGCACACGCGATCGGCGTAATTGGGGAAGAAGGCCGAGGCACGGGCAGCCATTTTAACCTGAACAAAGAAGTCGACCTGACTGTCGGCACATTTTCGAAATCATTGGCATCTTTGGGCGGCTTTGTTGCGTCCTCCAAAGATATGATTAACTACCTCAAACACCACTCGCGCGCCCTGATTTTCAGCGCCAGTATGACGCCTGCCGCCGCTGCCAGTGCGCTTGCGGCTTTGGAAATCATTCGTAATGAGCCGGATCGTATTGAAAAACTGTGGAAAAATACGGACTACGCAAAACGCCAATTGCTGAATGCAGGCTTCGAAATCGGGCATTCCGAATCGCCGATTTTACCGATTTACATTAGAGACGACTTTAAAACGTTTCAATTTTCTAAAATGATGATAGATTCGGGTGTGTTCGTAAATCCGGTTGTTTCTCCGGCTGTGCGCAGTACCGACTCGCTTATCCGCTTTTCCCTGATGGCAACACACTCGTTCGAACAAATTGACCGCGCCGTAGAAACCATGCACCGCAACGCGCAACTGCTCGAACTACACGCGTATGCAGATGTTCAATAGTTCAAAACCTACCAACTTATGGAAAACACCTACACCACTGGAACGAAAGCCACGGAAACAGGGCCAGTTCGTATTGAAAAAGTAGAAGGCAGCAAAGCGCTGAAGCAATTCATCGACTTTCCGCACGATCTATTTGCCGGCGACCCTAACTATGTGCCTGAACTGTTTATGTCGCAGGAAGCCTTGTTGAATCGCAAAAAAAGTCCGTTTTTCCTGCATTCTACCGCTGAATATTTTTTAGCGCGTTCGGAAGGCGGTAAAATATTAGGACGTATTGCTGCGATTCGAAACAATAATTACAATGCTTTTACGGGCGAAAACGCTGGCTTTTTTGGTTTTTTTGATGTAATTGACGATTATACTGTAGCGAAAAACCTGCTTGATACCGCTTCCGAATGGTTGCGCGCACAAGGGCTGGATCGGATTATCGGGCCTGCCAACTTTTCTACCAATGAAGCCTGTGGCCTCCTGATCGAAAATTTTGAGGAGCCGCCTTTTGTGCTGACAACCTACAACTATCCATATTACGCTGATTTTTTGGATCGCTACGGCTTTGTAAAAAACACAGACCTGCTCAGTTATGAGCTTTTCCCAGAGCAATTACCAGCGAAGTTGGTAGAACTCGGCAATCAATTGGAAACCCGTCTGGCGCAAAACGGTGTGACCATCCGCACCATCAACATGAAGGACTTTAACCGGGAAGTGGAAAAATTCCTGCCGATTTACAATGGCTCTTGGGATCAAAACCTGGGTTTTGTGCCGATGACAGACGCGGAGGTACGCCAAATGGGCAAAGATATGAAGATGGCGGTCGACCCTGATTTTGTATATTTTGCTGAAAAAGACGGGAAAACCATCGGGATCGGACTTACCATCCCGAACCTCAACGAGGTGTTTATAAAAATCCCGCGTGGCCGCTTGTTCCCGACGGGTTTATTCAAATTCTTATTCGGCAAAAAATCCATCAAAACGGTGCGGGTAATCGCTTTGGGCATTTTACCCGAACACCGCCGCATGGGGCTTGATGTTTGTTTGTACCTGCGTTCGTACCAAACGGCGCTTAAAAAGGGCATAAAACGCGCTGAAGCCTCCTGGATTTTGGAAAATAATGATTTGATGAACCGCGCTTTGTTGAGCATAAACGGAAAGGTGTTTCGCAAACACCGGATTTATGAAAAATTACTCTAATATATGGCGCGCATCCTGATTACCGGCGGAAGTGGTTTTATTGGAGGGTACATTGTTGCCCTGGCACTTGAAAAAGGCCATGATGTGACGGTCGCATTGCGTTCGGGCAGCGACCGTACCCGTTTGCAGGATGCGCGCATTCAATTTCTGGATTTGCCGCTGGGCGATTTGACGGACATGACGAGTCGTTTGAAACAAACCGGCCGTTTCGATTGGGTGATCCACAATGCCGGCGTGACCAAGGCTTTGTCGCAAGACGGCTATCGGGAAGGCAATACCGAGAATACCCTGCGTCTTGTAAGGGCCTTGCAAAATGCGGGTCAAATTCCGGATAAGTTCCTGTTTGTCAGTAGTTTAGCGGCTTTGGGCGCTGCGCCTCCTGATCTTCTGGCGATTGACGAAAACCAAACGCCCAAGCCGCTTACGCCCTATGGTGAAAGCAAACGCGCGGCCGAGATTTACCTTGAATCTTTAAGCCCTGACTTCCCCTGGGTGGCAGTTCGACCAACGGCTGTGTACGGCCCTTGGGAGCGCGATATCCTGACTTTTATCAAATTGGTAAACAAGGGCCTGGAATTGACCATTGGCCGACGCCCGCAGCGCCTCAGTTTTGTACACGCTGCGGATGTTGCCGCCGCTATTTTTCAGGTATTGGAATCCCCAACGGCGCTACACCGTAAATATATTATCTCCGATGGGAAAAATTATCGCACCGAAGACCTTGGAGCCGCCGTGCGCAAGGCCTTAGGCGATAAAAAGACCTTGAAAATTAGATTGCCGCTCGGACTTGTGGCCGGGCTTGCAGGCGTAACCGAAACCGTGGCGCGTTGGCAGAACAAACCCGCTGCGCTTAACCGTGAAAAAATACCCGAACTGGCGGCCGAAAACTGGCATTGCGATGTGCGCCCGCTGTTTGAAGAACTGCATTTTCAACCTGATTTTGACCTGTATAGCGGAATGAAAAACACGGTAGATTGGTATCAAAATCAGGGTTGGCTTTGAATTTTTGTCCAAAACTTGCGAGCTGCTCAAGGGCAGCTTTTAATAAAAAGCGTTGATTATGAATCGTTTTGGTGTGGGTCTAAATATTAAACCTGTCCTGTTGTTCCTCCTGATGCTACTTGTTTCAGGTTTGTCTGCTCAAAGCAAAACCTCCGTACACGGTAAGGTAATTGATGCTAAAACCAAGGAGGCTTTGCCCTTTGCCACGGTACAGTTACCTGATGCAAACGTAGCCACCCGCACGGATGTAGATGGGAATTTTCTCATCGAAACGCCGATGCTTGTGAAGCAATTGCGCAT
Organism: Bacteroidota bacterium; assembly: GCA_037130425.1. GTDB lineage: Bacteria > Bacteroidota > Bacteroidia > Chitinophagales > Saprospiraceae > M3007. The sequence continues at coordinate 12,676 of JBAXTB010000054.1, read as the reverse complement.
TGCGTATGTCGGGTACCAACCAGAACTTGTTGATATTAAAGCAGGCTCGCGCAATGAAGTTACGGTCTTGATGGACGAATCGATGGTAGACTTGAGTGAAGTTGAAATCAGGCCGGGAAAATACCGACGGAAAAACAATCCCGCCGTGGATCTGGTGAAAGAGGTATTCGCCCATAAAGACCAAAACAGACGCCAGGGGCTTGATTTTTACAACTATGAGGCTTACGAAAAAGTCCAATTAGACATCAATAATGTAACGGATAAATTCCGGAACCGACGTTCTTTGCGCAAGTTTCAATTTATTTTTGAAAATGTCGACACCAACAAAGTGAACGGCAAAATAGCGCTTCCGGTGTACCTGCGCGAGCGCCTGCTCAATGTGAATTACCGCAAAAATCCGCCTGCCGAAAAACAATTCGTAACCGGCGAGCAGCAAACCGGGCTTAAAGGATACATTGATAATGACGGTATTTCCGCGTATTTGGATAATTTGTACCAGGATGTGGACATTTACAATTCCTATATTAACCTGCTTACCGTTCAATTTGTAGGCCCTTTGTCGAATCTTGCGCCGGCTATATATGAGTTTTATATCGTTGATACGGTGGTGTATAACAACGCCCGATATGTTGACTTGTTTTTTACGCCGCACAACAAAAATGACCTCGCTTTTGTAGGAAATATGCTTGTTTCACTCGATTCGAGTTACGCGGTACGAAAGGTTCAAATGGGCGTGTCTAAAAAAATTAACCTCAACTGGGTCTCCGATTTACATCTTGAACAAGAATTTGATTTTTACGGAACGGGCGCAGACCGCCGCCTGATGCTGATAAAAGATGATATTTCAATTGAATTTCAGGTTTTAAAAACCGAAAAAGGGCGTAGCATCCTGGGACATAAATCTGTTTCCTTCAAAAACTACATCCTGAACCAGCCGCTTCCGGACAGTCTTTTCCGCACGGCAGTGAAAACAGTTATATCTGATAATTCGACTACCCGCGACGTCAATTTCTGGGAAACCCGCCGCCATGACCCGCTCACTAAAACGGAAGCAGGGATTTACAAAATGGTAGACAGTATCCAGAATGTACCGGCATTTCGGCGCACGATGAACGTTGCAACGCTGCTGCTGGCGGGCTATAAAACCTTCAAATGGTTTGATTTGGGGCCGGTAAATACCTTTTACAGTTTTAATACCGTAGAAGGCTTCCGACCGCGTGTCGGTGGGCGTACCAACAGCAGGTTGGTTAAAAACATGATGCTGGAAGGGTATGCTGCGTACGGGTTTAAGGATGAAAAGTGGAAATATTATGGCGGTCTGACGTATGCGTTTGCCGGCAGAAAGCCGCTCGTTTATCCCATGAACCAGATGACGATTTCTTATCAAAATGAAACGCAGATACCGGGGGAATCGCTGCAATTTGTGCAGGAAGACAATATTTTGCTGTCGTTTAAACGAGGTGTAAATAATAAAATGCTGTATAACAATGCGTTTAAGGTGGAATATACCCGCGAAATGCGTCGCGGATTGAGTTACACTTTAAGCGCGCGTCGGGTAAATAAAACACCGGGCGGCGTTTTGTTATTTGATTATCAAATATCGAATGATGAGGGTACAAAGTATCAAAAAGAGATTACCACCGCTACGGCAGGTTTTTCGATTCGATATGCGCCCAATGAAAAGTTTTACCAGGGGAAAAACTATCGAACCCCGATTTGGAACAAATACCCGATTTTTCAGGTCAATTTTCAGGCGGGTATAAAAGATTTGCTTGGCGGCGCGTATAATTACCAAACGCTGTCGGCTTCGGTTTATAAAGTGTTCTACCTTGCGCCGCTCGGCATTTCTGAATGTACGCTTGAAGGCGGTCGGGTATTCGGAACCGTACCGTATCCGTTGCTCGAAATTCACCGGGCCAACCAGACGTATTCTTACCAGTTGCAGGCTTACAACCTGATGAATTTTCTTGAATTTGCCAGCGACAAGTATGTCGGATTGAGTATCCAACACAATTTCGGCGGTTTTTTCTTCAATAAAGTACCTTTGTTGCGTCGTTTGAAATTGCGCGAAGTAGCGAGTTTTAAAGGCTTGTACGGCGGCTTAGACACTAAAAATCGTCCGACCGATACCAACGGGCTACTACGCTTTCCGGTTGATGAATTAGGTCGTACCCTCACGCATACCCTTGAAAACAGACCTTATATGGAGGCGAGTGTGGGCATTGCCAATATTTTCAAACTATTCCGTGTGGACTATGTGCGCCGCCTGACTTACACTGATTTGCCAGGGGTAAGCAAATGGGGTATCCGAGCGCGGTTTAAATTGGATTTCTAAGATCAGTTCTTTTTTAAAGCATGAAAAACTACTTATTCCTGTTCTTTTTTGGGTTTTCGTTACATTCGATCAGTGCTCAAATGAATTACCCTACGCCTCCTGATGTGGCTCCGCGTCTTTTTTACATTCAACGAACCGGCAGCCCAAATACCGTGGTTTATGACGCCAATATCGGCGCCGACGGTCTGTTTCAAAAAGACAATCCGATCCACGTGTACTGGTTAAAATACTCTGAAAATGGCCGGATGCAGGATTTGAATTACCTGCAACGCAATTTTGCTTACGGCGTAAAGTGCAGTACCTCAGGTAGTTGGAATGAATACTTTTTTCATATCGTATCGTATGCGCAGCGCAGTTTCCGGCTAAAAAAAGACGCGCATGGCCGCCCGGTTGTTTCCCTGACCATGAACGGCAAGGAGGCTTATATGAAACGGGTATTTGTGGAAATAGAACCGACCTTATACGGTTTGCGCCCGGTGGTTCATTATGTGGAAATTTTCGGTGTGGACGCGCGCACCGGCGCGCCCACGTACGAAAAATTTGTGCCTTAGTTTAAGTCCGCACCACCATTAACTTCCCGGTTTGTACCTGATTGTCCTTTAAAATCCGGATGGTGTAAAAACCTTCAGGCAGCTCATTTACCTGAATCGTAGTTTGTCCGGCTTTCAGGTTTTCCAATTTGCGCGCCAGTTTGCCTTCCGAATCAAAAATCGTAACTGATTGAACGTCAAAGGGTAAGTCGAGGATAAATTGTTGGTTGGCAGGGTTAGGGTAATAGCGCGCTTCCAGGGTTTGCAGCTGTTGTTGCTGCGCCTGCGGGTCGTCGAAACGAATGGCAGACTGGCCTTCACAGGTTTTCACTGCCGTGTACTCGGTAATCAGGCGCACGAGCAGGTCGTTGAGCAGTTCCACCTTGTATTCTTCGGTGGTGGGTTCTAAGTGTTTGCCGCCGATGCCACTGTGGTCGGTCAGAAACACATAGCTGCCGTTGGTGGCGAGGCCGAAAAATTTCATCAAAAACTCCGTATCTTTCTGGATACCGCTGGCCGTCACCGGCACGATCCGGATGCCTAAACGGGCAGCTTCGCGGATGCTGCGTTGCAGGCTGGCATTCACGGCCGGATCCTGGTGCGGACTGGCATCGAGCACCAGAAAACAGATGCGTGTAACGGCGTCTTTGCTCCATTTTTGGTTAAAAATCGCTTCTTCTAAGGCGCTGTGTACAGCTTCCGGGTAATCGCCGCCGCCGCCTGCGTATTGTTTGCGGATAAATTCTACGGTTTCACTGATGTTTTCCGATAAACCGCTGCTCTTGGTGATGTAGTCATCCCCTTTGTCGCGGTAAAAAACGGTGCCCATGCGGAAGGCCAGCGCCGGGTTGCGGGATTTGGCCCGACCGATGACATCCAGCAACTCGGTTTTCAGGTATTCAATTTCGTCGCCCATAGAACCGGTGGCGTCCACGGCCCATACGATGTCCACGTTTTTCGGCGATTTACATTCCACGGCAATTTGGTGGCGGTTGATGCCGTCTTTTGCGGCTTTGGGGCTGCCTAAGTCTTCCGTGCGGCCGTTTAGAAGCGCTTCCACGCGCAGACCAAGCGGTTCTTTGTCGTCAAACATGCCAGCCCAAAGTTCGGCTTTACCTGTATTGTCGGTGCGGGCTTCCCAGAGCAACTCGCCGCCGGCGGTGCGTAATTTTACCGGCGCATCCACGACCGGGAAATCCTGTTCGTTGCTGAGCATGACGGTGTAGCGGTATTTGGGCGTAAATCCGTACATTTTTTGGTATGGATCCAGTTCGCCGTCGTTTTGCATGTTTACCCAGTGGTGGTTCCAGTTGTGGAGGTCGTTCCATTCACCGGCGGTAAGCAGGCCGGCGTGCGGGGAAGGGGTGGAAGGAACACTTGGGCCTGGTGTTGGAGACATGGCTTCCTCGGCATCTTTACGGATTGGAGTTTCGCTATAAGTAGGCATGTCAAAATCAAATGATTTATCCTCTGCGCGCGGCGCTTCTCGTTTTGCAACATCATCAGTCGCCCGAATACCATCACTATAAGAACCTGGAGGGCTGCTTTTGACTTTGCCTGCTTTAATCGGTGCGGCATCACGCGCTATGCGGACATCTTTTGCGGGCGCTGCGGCGGGTTTTGCGCTTATTTTTTCAGGAGCGCCTTTTGTAGCAATTGGTTCTCCTGATTTTGCCCGGATACTTGATGTGCCTGCACTGGTAACATCTATTGTTTTGGACATAGCGGGTGCGCGGTCAAACTCTCCTGGAATTGTTGATCGATCCCTATGCCCGGTAACGACCGTTTCGGTGAGCGCTCTTGCTGCTTCTAAGGCAAAGTCCAGGTTATTTTCCTTGTCTTTTTCTATGGAAACCTCTACAATACGTTTAGAGGCATAGCCTGTATAGGTGCATTCAACATCATACACGCCCGCCTCCAATTCGATGGAATATTTGCCGTTTATATCCGTTTGGGCTGATTTAGTCGTTTTGAGTACTTTAATCGTTACACCGATCAAGGGTTCGCGGGTGCCGGCATCAGTGACGGCGCCGGATAAAATAGTTTTGGTTGAAGGTGCGAAGGACAAGGACATTAGTCCCAGACAGAGACTGAGGAGATATACTAATTTCATCTGAATAAGGTGTTAAAAAGTAAGTGTGGGCGAAGGATGCTCGCACTTTTATAAATTACATAAGCGCGTTTAAAATTTTTATCGCAGCAATAATTTGCCCCATTTCCACAAGGCCGACCACTCTTTTTGTATCCTGAAATACGCTTGTTGTTGCGCCCCGAATTGGCGTCGCACGCGCTCCACGGATTTAATCATGCTGCCTGCAAAGTCAAAAACGGGCAAATGCAACGTTTCGTGCGTGTATCGGATGAGTTCCCAATTCAGCAGCACGCTCGCGCCGGTTTGGCGGTACGCGGGATCGTCGCCCGCCATGAGCAGGTAAGCCCGGCTTCGATCCCAGATCAGGTAAGCAACGGCGGCGATTTGGCCGCTTTCCAGGTCGTAGGCAAAAAACAGTTCCCGCTGTTGATGCGCGGCTAAGGCATCGTCTAAACCTTTAAAAAATTCAAAAGAAAACGGCGCTTTCAATCCCTGCCGCGCGTAACTCAGGTTGTGAATACGGTAAAACTCCTCCGTCGATCCGCCGCTTTGAATACGAACAGCCGCCTTGGCTTTGGGTATTTTCTGGTTGCGATAATCAGCCGCCATGCCTTGCCAAACAGCATCTAAATCATTGACATTCAAATAGTAAGAATAACGCGTCGTTTGCCGGAAACCACGCCAGTAAAACGGCAGCCAGTTTTCAACGGTGTAATTAAAATCCTGATCTACGGCGGTTAAAACGGGCAATTGATCCAGCAATTCTTCCAGCAAACCGCTCTCTTTGCTTGTTCTTCTAAACTCCGGCAGCAGATACGGCCCCATCCAGCGCCCCAGCACGGGCATAGACACATGCGCGCGACCCAATTTTTTTTTCAAAAACAAGGGCCAGGCGCTGATCACCCGCCCGCCTTTTTCCAATAAAACAACATCCCAAACGCCATTTTTACACACAGCGTCTAAGTACCAGGGCTGCATGAACACCGGCAGGTCGGGCGCTGCGTTGCAAAATTGCTGATATGTCGTTTTACGGTCGGTCATACTTGTTTACCTGTGCTACAAAAAGCCGTTCGCCCCATTTTTTTCGTTCAAATACGACGGTTAAACTAAAACCGTGTTTTGCAGCGAAATGTTGGATATTGTTATACGCGCAATCTTCCGACAAAATCATCCAAATTTTGGTGTTCGGATGTATAAAATGCGGCATTTGTTGGAATAAAGTTTCAAAATACTCCAAATGTTCGCCCGCGAAGAACGCCATTTCTGTTTCGTTGGCGGCGTTTTTGGGATAATAAGGCGGATTAATGAGGATCAAATCAAAGGTTTGGGCCGGGATTTCATCAAAAAGGTTGCTTTGAAGGACGGTTAACGCGCTGCTCAATCCGTTACGCGCAGCATTTCCCTTCGTCGTTTGAACGGCCAGCGGATTCAAATCCACAGCAAGCACCTTTGCGCCTTTATGTGCAGCAAACAGGCCCAGCAAACCGCTCCCCGCGCCCATATCAAGCACCATTTTTCCCTGAAAAGACTGCTTTTTTAAAAATTGGATAAAAATTGGGGTGCTAAAAAATACGCCCGGATGAAATACGCCCGGCGGAATATGCAGTTCGAGACCTTCATGGCGGTAAACGCGTGTTTGGCGAATGAATCGGAGCGCCCACAGACGGTAAAAAGGAAGCCAGCAATACCGGTAAAACGCGCGCATATTGGGCCTTATTTTTTGGTGTACCGGATTCTCGGATCGGCCCAGGCATACAATATATCGGCAATCAGATTGGACACTACAATGATTACGGCCACCAGCATGACGATGATAAAAATAAGCGGGTAATCCGATGTATTGATCGCTTCCATCGTTTTGGAACCGATCCCGTAATAATTGAACAGCCGTTCTACTACAATTGAACCGGCAAAAACGCCCGGAAATAAACCGGGAAATGTAGCAATCAATGGGAACAAAGCGTTGCCGTAAGCATGTCGCCAGTACACGGTTTCTTCATCCGCGCCTTTCGCCCGCGCTGTGCGGATAAAATCCTGTCCGATAACATTGAGGATGCCGCCGCGCATTTGCAGCGCAAGAATCGCCAGTGCATGAAGGGTCATTGTCAGAATCGGCAGCAACATGACCGGCATGTTTTCAAATATCCAAACAAGGGCATATTGCCCGGAACCTTGCAGCGGCGGGATGTAAAAACGGTCAATTAAAGGGAAAATAGCCCCGCGCGAAACAAACAAGGTCGTCAACAATGCGCCGACAATAAAAAGGGGAACGGCATAAATAAACATCAACAGCCTTCGAAGCCATCGGTCGGCGCCTTTGTTTTGCTGCTGCCCCAGGAAAATGCCCAAGGGAATCGCAGCCATATAGGCAAGCAAAATTGCAAGGACAGTAATGGTCAGAGACGACCATAAAGATGATTTTATCTCTTGCCAAACCGGCAATTTCATGGAATTGGTAATGCCGAGGTCGCCAGTGAGAAATCCGAACAGCCAATCATGGTAACGGTTGTTGATGCCGAACCAGTAAAACGCGGGTATCCAAAGTTTTTCAGGCTGTTTTACCGTCAGTATTTCCTGTACGCCCGCGCGCAGGGTCGCGATTCGTTGCATTTGATCCGGCATGGTTTGCGCCGCTTGATCCATGCGGGCAAAGAGCCGGTTCAGCGTATCAAAACGGGTAACGCCTGTTAAATTAGACAAGGCCGAAAGGAGGATTCGTTTTTGCGGCAGACTGTCAGGAATCGTTAAAACCGCGTCAATTGTTTTTGATACAGCCGCTTCAAAACGAATTTGCGCATCCCAATTGCCGGTTTGTGCCGTAAGTTTGATCAAGCGGTTACGGCGGCTCAAAGGCAGCACTTTATAGAGCGTATCAGGGAAAGCGGCTGCACTAAAACTGAAATAAAAAGCAGGTTTGTACAGTTTTTGTTTGATTGCTTCTGCAATAATGCTGTTTAATTGCTGCTTATAACTGCCGCCTGTCGGCCCGTTTTCGACAAATTCCAGCTTAGGGTCGCGGGGCGCACATTGGCCGAGCCAGAATGTACACAACGAAACAATCAGCAAAGTTGGAATTGCCAGCAGCACGCGTCGCAGGGCATATTGAAGCATAGAACCGGGTCTGTTTAGTGCTCAAAGTTGCGGATATTTTTGAAATATACTAAGCATCGCCTGAAAGGCAGCATTAATTGTCATACTGAGCGCTGATTGTCAATTACTTAGGCCGAAGGCCATGCACAAAACTACCCAGCGCGAAGTAACAGCGCTACAAAAACGGATTATATTCCGCTTCATGCCGAATCGTGGTCGCCGGTCCGTGCCCGGAATACACCATCGTTTCGCCGGGCAGGGTTAACAATTGTGTCCGGATGCTTTCAATTAAGGTTTCAAAATTGCCGCCGGGCAAATCGCTGCGCCCGATGCTTTCGTAGAACAACACGTCGCCGGCGATGACAAAACTGTCTTCCTTGCAATAAAAAGAAAGGCTGGCAGGCGAATGGCCGGGGGTGAACAGGATTTCAAGGCGTGTTTTCCCAAATTCAAGCGTCGTGCCGCCTTCCAGGAAATAGCCAGGCTCCGGCGAGGGTTCTGCGCCGGGAATGCCGTACATCTGGCAGGCCGGGATATAGCGCTCCAGCACCGGGATTTCGCCGCGGTGGATTCCAAGGGGCAAATTCCAGGTACGCGCCACAAACGCATTGCCGAATACATGATCCAAATGGCAATGCGTGTTCACCAAGCGTACAGGTTTCAAATTTTTGCTGCTGATAAAACTGCGCAAGGCTTCGCATTCCAAATGCCCGAAACAGCCGGGGTCGAAAATGACGCATTCGCCGCTGTCGTCGTACACCACGTAGGTGTTTTCCTGGAAGGGATTAAATTCAAAAGATTGAACTTGTGTCATATTAGATAAATATAAAATGCGAATAAAGGACGAAAAATGGCATGGTTTAAGCGCTAGTTCAGAGGTGTCATCTCCGACCAAAGGAGGAGGTGACATCTCTGAACAAAGGATACGTGAGCACTTTTGTTCAGAGGTGTCACCTTCTCGTGCCTCGAAGATGACACCTCTGAACAGATATTAAATCACTTGAAAACCATGTACGTACGGGGCTTCGTCGTCAAAAATGATGGTATTATAACCGGTTAAAAACGATCAATGGCTTTGTCGCCGTAAAATACGGCAGTACGGACGTTTTTTGTCGAATTAAGCGTTGAATTTCAACAATCCCTCCTATCCTTGTTCTCGTTTATTTCCCATTCAAACATCACCCGCCTGTGTACAAATCACTGTTAATCATCACGTTCCTCTCCTTCGCATACGCGCAAGCCCACGCGCAATCCCCCTACAACCTCGACGATACCCTGCGCGGCAGCATCACCCCGGAGCGCGTCTGGTGGGATCTGCGCTTTTACAACCTGAGTGTGCGGGTAAATCCGGCCGATAAAACGATTTCCGGCAGCAATGAAATTCAATATAGCGTGCTTCAACCCGGCAAATTGATGCAAATCGACCTGCAACCGCCGCTCCAAATCGAACGCGTGGAACAGGATGGGCAAATGCTTCAGGTAAATCGCCGCGGCGAAAATGCCTGGATGGTAGAACTTAAAAAAGCGCAAAAGCCCGGCGCCCGCGAATCTGTTAAGGTCTGGTACAGTGGCGCCCCGCGTGTCGCCCGCAATGCGCCCTGGGATGGCGGATTTAGTTGGTCTAAAGACAAAGACGGGCGGCCATTTGTGGCCACGTCCTGCCAGGGACTTGGGGCCAGCGCCTGGTGGCCCTGCAAGGATCACATGTACGATGAACCTGATTCTCAAGCAATTAACATCACTGTGCCTGCGGGTTTAATGGATGTTTCCAATGGCCGCCTGCGCCGCACGGTGGACAATCCCGACGGCACCCGCACGTATTCGTGGTTTGTCGCAAACCCGATTAACAACTATGGCATTAATGTAAATATTGCCAATTACGCGCATTTTGCCGATACGCTGCATGGCGAAAAAGGCGTGCTCAGCCTTGATTATTATGTGTTGCCGGCCAATTTGGATAAGGCTAAAAAACAATTTCAACAGGTAAAAGGCATGTTGCGGGCCTTTGAATACTGGTTCGGGCCGTATCCGTTTTATGAAGACGGCTATAAATTGGTAGAAGTACCGTACCTCGGTATGGAACACCAAAGCTCGGTCACGTATGGCAACGGCTACGCAAACGGCTACTTGGGGCGCGACCTTTCCCAAACGGGCTGGGGCCTGAAATGGGATTTTATCATCGTTCACGAATCGGGGCATGAGTGGTTTGCCAACAACATTACCTACCGCGATATCGCCGATATGTGGGTGCATGAAAGTTTTACCAATTACAGCGAAGGTCTATACACAGAATATCATTTCGGCAAGGAAGCGGGCGCCGAGTATATCCGAGGCTGCCGCAAACAAATCGCCAACCGCGATCCCATTATCGGGGTGTACGGCGTGAACCGCGAAGGTTCCGTTGACATGTATTACAAGGGCGGCAACATGCTCCATACCATCCGCCAGATTGTGAACGACGATGCCAAATGGCGTGAAATCCTGCGCGGACTCAACCGCGAATTTTACCATCAGGTGGTCGACGGCGCGCAAATTGAAGCCTATATGTCGGAACACGCGGGTCGTAATCTGCAAAAGGTGTTTGACCAATACCTGCGCGATACCCGCATTCCGGAATTAGAGGTAAAAGTTAAAAAAGGTAAATTGCTTTACCGCTGGACCAACTGCGTGCCGGGATTTGATATGCCGGTTCGGATCACGCTTAATCCGGGAAAATTTGAATTTATTTACCCTGAAACGGAATGGAAATCAAGTAAAAGTAAGTTGAGGCGCTCGGCTACACCGGATGTGGATGAGAATTTTTATATCGGTTTGACCAAATTGTAGGGCGTTCGGATGCCCATTTCTATTTGGACCTTCTAAAAATCCTGAAGGGATTTTATGTTTATAGATCAAGTCGGGTAAAATGTCCCAATCCTGAAGGGATTGTATGTATACGCCGTCGCAATAGGTTTTGTATTAAATTTCTTTTATGAGTAAATCCAATTGCACAAAACCTATTGCTTTGGCGTATAAAAACGCTACAAAACACATAAAATCCCTTCGGGATTAGGAAAAAAGGGGCCTCCAACGTTGCTATAAACATATAATCCCTTCGGGATTTTTTGATGGTAAACAGTTACTCAAAATCAATTAAATCCATCCTGAAAATCTTCAAATCCACATAATCATGGTATAAACACCGACCTTTGCCTTTTGAAGCAATTTCATCATGGCAACAAGTTCCGTTACATATACCATTCCCGTCCTGGGCCTTGAAAGCGAGCACGGCGCCCAGATTGTCGACAAGGGTTTGAATAAGCTAAAAGGCGTGGGCGCCCACCATGTCGATTTGAACAATGCGGTGGCGGTGCTGGAAAGCCAAACAGCGAAACAGGATCTGCTGCAACAAGCCGTAAAAACCATCCGCGACCTTGGATACGAAGTCGGCACGGTGCAAAAACAATTCCCGATTACGGATATGTCCTGCGCGGCCTGTGCCGTGAGTGTGGAAACGACCTTGCAACAACAACCCGGCGTGTTGAGCGCAGCGGTCAATTTTGCTACCGAACAGGCACAGGTCGAGTATTTGCCCAACATGATTACCCCGGCGGCCATGAAAACGGCCCTTCAAAGTACGGGTTATGACCTGGTGGCCGATGAATCGGAGGAAGCCCGCGAGGCATTGGAACAACTGCACCAAAGTCGCTTTGAAACCCTGCGCCGCCGCACGATTTTGGCGGTGGCATTGGCAGTTCCCTTGGCGGTGTTGGGCATGTTTTTTATGCAATTGCCTTATGTTGAGTACACTATGTGGGCTTTGGCTACGCCGCTGGTGTTCGGCCCTGGACGCACATTTTTCATCAATGCCTGGAAACAAGCCCGCCACCGCTCGGCCAATATGGATACGCTGGTGGCGCTGAGTACGGGAATTGCCTACGTTTTTAGTGTTTTTAACACGCTTTTTCCTGAATTTTGGCATCAGCGCGGTTTGCACGGGTATGTGTATTTTGAAGCGTCCGGTGTAGTCATTGCGTTTGTGTTGCTGGGTAAAATGCTGGAAGAACGCGCCAAGGGAAACACGGCTTCTGCCATCAAAAAACTGATCGGGCTGCAACCCAAAACGGTAACGCTGGTGTCGCCGGATGGTACAACGCGCGATATTTCCATTGCATCTGTACACAAAGGCGACCTGCTGTTGGTCAAACCCGGCGAAAAAATTCCCGTCGACGGTGTCCTGGAAACGGGCAGTTCATATCTTGATGAAAGTATGCTCAGCGGCGAACCTGTGGCGGTGGCCAAAACAATCGGCGACAAGGTATTGGCCGGTACCATCAATCAAAAAGGCAGTTTCCATATCCGCGCGGAAAAAGTCGGCGGGGATACCATGCTGGCCCAAATTATCCGCATGGTGCAGGACGCGCAAGGCTCCAAGGCGCCGGTGCAAAAATTAGTAGATCGGATCGCGGCGGTGTTTGTACCGACTGTGATGCTTTTCTCCTTGATAACCTTTGTGTTATGGTGGATTTTCGGCGGAGCAAACGGCGTCGCGCAAGGCTTGATGGCGATGGTAACGGTGTTAGTGATCGCTTGCCCCTGCGCGCTCGGTCTGGCTACCCCGACTGCCATTATGGTTGGCGTGGGAAAAGG
>JBAXTB010000539.1:0-3362 GCA_037130425.1 Bacteroidota bacterium | reverse complement strand
CCCTTTGGGATTTTTATAATATGCTAATTCTTTATAAAGAAGTTACATTTTAATATTCATAATCAACATAAAACGACATAAAAATACAAAAATCTTCTTGATAAAATTGATTTTTTGATTTTTTTTAGCCCGTTTACCCGCCGCACTTTTGTATCATCAACAAAAAAAACTTATTAAGATATGCGATACTCACTATTAGTACAACTCAGGCTTTTTATCGCCTTTTTGATGCTCGCCTGCAGCGGCATCCTACATGCTCAACAGAATCAGAAAACGGTATTTACGAATCCGGGCGATTTTAAAACAGATACGACCAATACCTTACCGACTATTCTGAATACGCCCGATAACGGCTGGTTGCTTTGTAGTTATTTAATCAAGTCAGGCCCAAGTACAGCAAGGGACCTGCCACGTCTCGTTAAAATAAATGCCGCCGGACAAACGGAATGGGATCAAACGTATTTACAGCCCACCCAAACCGGAGGATATTACTATCTCGAACCGCTTTCCATATTAAATGCACCCGACGGCGGCTATATGATGTCGTACCGCGATGATTCTACCCACAAGGAATTGCTTAAAATCGGGAACGACGGCGCTGTGCAGTGGCAAAAAGACATCGGATACACGCCCTTTGGCATCAATTTACTCGGAGTCGTAGGCAATGAATATTATGGGTACCATGAAACCTACGTCAACGGCAACAACACCCTAAAACTTTTTAGACTCGATTTGAACGGCAACGTGCTGAGTTCGGTGGTGCTTACGGTGCCCTGGACGGTTTATGGCTATTTTCAGGCCGTTATGACCGAAAACAATGAAATTCAAGTGTATTGGCAAAAAATAGGTGGGTCCATGGTTTATCTTGTCCGTTATGATCTGTCAGGCAATATGTTGTGGCAAAGTCAACCTGCAAACGCTGGTGGAGCATCTCTTTTTAAAGGCCCTGAAAACGGATTTACCTTGATAAATGCTAATGGTTTAATTACGCGCTTTGATGCTACCGGCGCTTCGCTTGATGTGTTTGATGCCTTGAGTATTCCGAATGTTAAAACCGCAAACAAGGTAGTATATTATCCCGACGGCGCATTTATGATTTCGGGTCAAACCACTACAAAACGCGGTTATTTGGCTAAAATAGCTGCCAATCATAACGTAATTTGGGTGTCCGAAGCCCCGGAAGACGGCCAGGCAGGCGTGTCCAACATTTGGGGCGCCACGAATACCGACGGCTGGGCTGCGGGCGTCGGCATTGCCAATGGCATGAAATCTGCGTTTGTCCGCATTTTTGAAAACACGGGTATTACGGTAAAAACACTGACCGGCGTGGTGCGTCGCGACTTTGACAATGATTGCGTGCCGGATGCCGGAACGCCCGGACTGAACGGTACGCAGATTACCGCCCATTCCGCTGCCGGCGACTTTTTGACGGCCTTTTCCGGACCGAACGGCACTTATACCTTGTTGTTGCCGCCCGGTGTGTTTACCCTGAATGCGAATCCGGCCAACCAGTTCTTTTTCCAATGCCCTGCAATGGCCGATACGGCGGTGGATCTTACAACGGCCAATACCGCAACCGTTGATTTTGCCATCCAATCGCTGCAAGTCATTCATAATATTATAGGAAAAGTAGTCGTTGACGAAAACGACGATTGTACGCAGGATGCCGGTGATACGCCCGTTAAACAGTGGGCTGTAACGGCGCAAGGCAGCGGATTTAAGGTGACAACGCTTACCTACAACGACGGCACGTACTCCATTTTTATGCCGAACGGCGCCTACGATGTTTCGGTAGAGACCTTAAATCCCAATTTTATTGTGTGTTCGCCAGCGGTTCAAAACATTACATTGGCAGGCACGACCGGACAGACGGCCACGGCTGATTTTACCGTCAGCAAAGCCTTCGACTGTGGTTTGATGAAAACCTGGATCGACGCAGGCTGGGTACGCCCTTGTACCACTACAGTTTTCAGCGTGCATTACCAAAACCAGGGCACGGCCGATGAAGCAAACGTAAAACTGACGGTTAACCTTGATCCGTTGTTAACATACGTGTCGAGTTCGCTTACGCCGACCAGCATCAACGGCAATACGCTGGTGTTTGAAATCGGAACCGTATCGCCTACGACTTATATGAATTCGATCAATATTTCGGCAAAACCGGATTGTAACATGACCGCCGACCAGCAGGTGTGCCTGAGCGCTGAAATTGAACCGTACTCCCCATGTTTCAACGCGCCCGGCTGGAGCGGCGCCATTATAACGGTAAATGGAACCTGCAACCCAAGTCAGACGCAAGCGACGTTTACGTTTAAAAATGTTGGCAACGCCGCCTCGCAAAGCCTTGATTATGTGATTGTTGAAGATCAAATTGTGCTGTTGAACGGCAATTTACAATTAGCCCCAGGCGCCTCGGAATCGCATACGGTACCCATCAACGGCATGACCCTGACCGGCGCGGCCCAACAGGAACCCGGTTTCCCTGGCGATACGACCGTGAATTATTCCATCGTGAATTGTGTCGGAATGGCGGGCGGCGGCAGCGGATTTAACGGTAATCCAGGGCCGTTTATCGCGCAAAGTTGCTTCCCGATCCATGTGTCCTTTGACCCGAACGACAAGGACGCTCGTCCGCTCGGCTTTGGTCCGGAACACATCGTCTTACCTGGTATGCCGCTCGATTATACCGTCCGTTTCCAGAACACCGGCAACGACACGGCATTCCTGGTCGTAGTGCGCGACACGCTTTCCTCCGACCTTGATCCGTCGACCTTCATGATGCGGTATAGCAGTTTTCCGTGTCGGGTAGATTTGTTGGGCGGTAATATCCTTCAATTCACGTTCGAGCAGATTCAATTGCCCGACAGCACAACCAACAAGGAAGGCTCTCAAGGATACCTTACATTCTCGATCCACCCGCGTGGCGATCTGCCTTTGGGCACGGTGGTCGGCAACTCGGCTGCCATTTATTTTGACTACAATAAACCGGTGATTACCAATACCGTGTACCGCAAAATTGACCGTTATTTCACGATTACGGCTGTGCAAGACGCCGAACACACGGTTCCGGTGCAGGTGTTCCCGAACCCGGCTTTGCAGGCTGCGCTGTTGACATTGCCGGAAACTTATGCGGGTCAAAGTCTTCAGTTTGAATTGCAAGACGGCATGGGTCGCTTAATACAAAGTGTAGATTTCACCGGAAATACCTATCACTTTGAGCGCGGCGCTTTATCGTCTGGTATGTATTTCTGGAAGATGCGCGGCGCAAACGGTATAGTAGCGGCGGGGAAATTGATGATGCAGTAGGGAATATCGAACAGAGGAATATCGAATATCGAACAGAGGAATATCGAATATCGAAC
>JBAXTB010000538.1:0-3364 GCA_037130425.1 Bacteroidota bacterium | reverse complement strand
AGTTTACTTCAATGGGAATACTTAGAGGCGCATTACTATAAGCAAGGGCTTTTCGATAATATGGCCGTATTGCGGATCCTGAATGATTTTAAAGACCCGAATATTAATAAATTAGAGCGCTTGGAACGTGAAATCGCGCATTTGAGTGCATATTTAGAAAAGGGGCTAAATGGCGTTTCTCCACATTTGATAGAAACCAAGATGCTTCAATATGAGCAAAAAAAGCAGGCTTTAAAAAATGGGCCAAGAAAAGCTCATGTTGATGAACAAGCAATCCTTGACGGCTTGGATTTGCTTGTAAAAGGTGAATATCAAACCATTCAATTAGCGCTCAGCGAACGACATAATTTATTGTTAACCATTGCGTTATGTACCGAAGGTTTACGCTTGAGCCTTAGTTGTCGCGAATTGGAACTTCATCAATTAAGCAATCGGGCAGAACCATTAATAGCGTTGCGTCAAATCGGGTTCAAAGAACAAGAAGCCGGATTTGAAATGACCATTCCAAACAACAAAACAGGTTCGCATCCAAAGATTATGGAGGTGTTGGCGCGTGTCGTTTATGAAGTTTTTGGGCCGGAAAATTTAGATAATCCGGCCAAGATGTTGCTGACTTAGCCTGTGCTTAATACCTAAACACCCGAACCGCCTTATTATTTTCCCCCACAATCAATTGTCTCCCAACCACTTCCAGCGCGCGCACATCCCCGCGCACATTCAGTCCGCTGCGTTGGTAGGAAAGCGGCTCAAAATGCCCTTTGCCGTCGCCAAGTAGTACCAAACCGTGGTTGCCGTCAAGGCTGCCGAGTTTCACTTTGACCATCGACATGTTGCCCGCTGCCACCAGATCGGGGTTCCCGTCGTGGTTGATGTCGGCGCTTTCCAAAGCGCAAATCGGCGCCACCTGCGCCTGATCGGGTAGGGGAACGGCTCGGAATCTTGCACCGTCGTTTATAAAAAGCGTTGATTGCAAGGTATTGACAATCAAGTGGTTTGCGGATTTTAACTGGTTTTCGTTCAGGATATTCGCCACGCCCGCGTCGGCATAATCCTTGAAATAGATGAACTTCTTTTTCATCGGCGGAATCTGACTGTTCAGGTCCTCCATGGCCGGGAACGGCGCTGATTGGCCCATTACATCATAAAAGATCAAAGGATCGACGCTGCCATTGGCGTCAAAATCGCCGGCGTAGAGTTCGAGTGGAGCGTTGGGCGTCACATGCCACTGGCTGTTTTGGCCCAAATTGCCGGCCACCAAATCCATATCGCCGTCGCCGTCCACATCCATGGCCAGGATGCTTTGCCAAAGGCCCGATTGCCCGGCTGGTATCAAATCCGGACGCGGTACAAATTGAGTGCCCTGATTTTCAAAGATTTGTACAGGCGCCCATTCGGATGCAATAATCAGATCCGGTTTGGCGTCGCCGCATACATTGGCCCACACGGCATCTGTTGTGATGCCGGTGCTGGATAATTGTATGGTTTTGCTGTCGACTTGGCCTGGATTTATAGTTACTTGGTCGGGCGCGTTTTTTTCCGGGAATCGTCCTGGTTTTACCCCGCCGCCCTGGAACAGATAAACTTGCCCGTTTGACTTCACCGCGCGTACACACGAAGAACTATGCTGTAAATAACCATCCTTACTCGCATCTTTTACAAAACGCCCGTTTTCATTCCGGTACAAACGATCCGCAGGCGGCGTGCCCTCGCTCTCGTATGCGCCGGAAGCCACCAATAGGTCCGCATCGCCGTCGCCATCCACGTCAAAAAAAACGGCATCTACGGCTTCCAAGTCAGCGTCGGCTTCAAAAGCGGGCTGTTTGGATGGGCTATATTTTTCGTCCGATTGTTGCAGGAACAATTGTCCCGCTTGCCCTTGTGCGCCGCCGCAGAACACATCCGTGCGCCCGTCGCCATTCACATCAGCCGTGGCCATGGCCGGACCGGGACGCGAATAAAAATAAGGAATCAACAATTGTGTTTTGAAGTCATTGTAATTGTTTTCCTTATGCGTAAACGACAGTGCATTTGGGATTTCCGAGCAAATCGGCTGCGATTTTGTCGCGTCGGGATAATGGTATTTTTCTGTTGCGTCACTTTGGCGCAACTCAAGCATTTGGTTGGTTTTTACACCTTGCAATACTTGTCGTTCGTCGGTGGGCCAAATGACGATTAAGGAATCAATGGTATTCTTGTCGCCCAGCCCGAAATTCATGATCGGATCCACGCTGGTTTGAAAGCCCCGGACTGGATTTTGCTCCTGGTAAATTTGCCGTCCGCCCTGCCACACATACACTTTGGCGCCGATACCGATGGGGTTGCCAATATTTCCTTTTAAATTGATTTTCAAATAGTTGTGCTTGAATTGCTCTTGCGCGTTGTTGCGGTAAACGAAGGCGTATTCATCTGCATTGTTCATCACCAGATCCAGATCGCCGTCGTTGTCGAGGTCTACATAAGCGGCGCCCTGGGTGACGGTGGGGGTGGGGTCGCCCCAATCGGCCGTGCGGTTGGCAAAATGGTAGCCGTCGCCGAGGTTCTGGAAATAGTAATTTGGCTGACTGATGGAAGGCATTTTTTTGAGGTAATTCTCAAAACTGATGTTTTGTTTGCCTTCCTGGATGCGCAACACCTCATCGGCGGTGAATTTCAGGAAATCCATGTCCGTGTGGTCGCGCAGGTAGCCGTTGGAAATGAACAGGTCTTTCCAGCCATCGTTGTCGAAGTCAAAAAAGAGGGGGCACCAGCTCCAGTCGGTGTTTGAAACGCCCGCCATTTGCGCAATTTCGGAATAAGTGCCGTCGCCGTTGTTGCGTTGCAGCATGTTGCGGCTGTATTGTTTCAGCAGCCCGGCGTTCATTAACATGCTGATTTTGTCGAAGTTATCTACGCCCGCGTGCAGTTTTTGAAGGTGATTGCTTTCGGGCAACATGTCCAGACCTGCGAAATCGAGTAGGCCGTCGTTGTTGTAATCGGCAAAATCGGAACCCATCGAAAACATGGAGGTATGGTCCAGCCGATCCTTGATTTGGTCCGTAAACGTGCCATTTTTGTTGTTGATAAACAGGTAATCCGGTTCATTAAAGTCGTTGCCGATAAAAATATCCGGCCAGCCGTCGTTGTTCGCATCGGTTACGTTGATACCAAGGCTGAAGGTGAGCACATTGGAATAAATGCCGGCTGCTTGCGTGACGTCCGTAAACTTTCCGTTGTCGTTGCGCAGTAATTTGTTGGTAAACGCCGGGTTTTGTTTTTGCCGCAACGGAATCACCTCAAGCGAACCACGCGAATATTCCACGGTAGAATGATTGAGCAAAAACAGGTCGAGGTCGCCGTCTTTGTCATAATCAAAAAAGGAAGCCTG
>JBAXTB010000537.1:0-3386 GCA_037130425.1 Bacteroidota bacterium | reverse complement strand
CTGTGTCATCTGTGTTTCCCCCTCTCGTAGGGCAAAAGAACACAGATGACCGATCTGAACAGCAGATAAATCTGTGTCCGAAGGCTGCGTCATCTGTGTTCTAATCCCCCTCTCAATCGGCAAAAACATAATCCCAATCCAATCCCCCTCTAAATCAGAATCAAAAATCATAAAACAAATCAATGCACATATCTCGTTCCGCCTCCCCAATAATCATCCTCCTTTTCAGCTCCACCGTCCTCCTCGCCCAGGTCGGCCAAATATCCATTCCCCGCATCGACCAGATGCCCAACCAGCCCGCGCCCTACAACGTGCGCAACTGGAAACAAGTGGCCCTGCGTTATGATTCGTTTGTGTATGATGTACAAAAAACGGGACAATACTTGCCCTTGTGTTACCTGAAACCCACCGGTGTGAACTACCCGCAAAACCCGACGTTCGGCCTGCATACCTACGTGGGCACCAATTCCCCCTTCGGTAACGAAGCCATCAACGTGCTGCCTTCCATCGTGGGCGCATCCTTGGTGGGGGCCGACAAAAGCAACCAATTCGGCCGCAACTGGGTGCAAATGAGCCAGGATTTTTTCAACAAAGCCAACGGCGAAAACCTTTACCTCAACAATGCCGGCGCCAGCAGCGGCAGCGATTGGTGGTACGACCTCATGCCGAATATGTACTTCTACCAGTTGTACAATTTATATCCCAACCTGGGCGCTGAAGCCGACGCGCAGTTCACGACCATCGCCGATCGTTTTCTGGATGCTGTACGCGCCATGGGCGGCAGCGATGCTCCTTGGGAACCGGCCTACATGAACTACCGGGCCTGGAAATTCAAAACCATGGAACCGCTCATCGACGGGGTAAAAGAACCCGAAGCCGCCGGCCCCTACGCCTGGGTGTTGTACCATGCCTGGAAAAAAACCGGCAACCCCGAATACCTCAAGGGCGCAGAATGGGCCATGGAATTCCTAAGTAATTGGCAATCAAATCCTTCCTACGAACTGCAACTCCCATACGGCACCTATATCGCCGCCAAAATGAACGCCGAACTCGGCACAAAATACGACGTCGAAAAAATGGTAAACTGGTCGTTCAACCGGGGCGAACTGCGGGGCTGGGGCACCGCGATCGGCACCTGGGGCGGCTTCGATGTGGCTGGTTTGGTTGGAGAAGCCAATGATGCAGGCAACGATTATGTGTTTCAAATGAACGGTTTACACCAGGCCGCTGCGTTGGTGCCTATGGTGCGTTACGACAAACGTTTTGCCCGCGCCATCGGAAAATGGATGCTCAATTTGGCCAACGCCAACCGCTTGTACTACCCCGGATTTTTACCCTCCAATTTACAAGACGCCTCGGCCTGGTCGAACGCCAACGACCCACAGCAGGTGATCGGCTACGAAGCCCTGCGTCAGAAATACCAAGGTCTGTCGCCTTATTCCACCGGCGATGCCCTGCAAGGCGGCTGGGCTGCCACCAACCTGGCGCTGTACGGCACCTCCTCTATCGGCTACCTCGGTTGTCTGATTGAAAAAACCAATGTGGACAAAATTCTCCGGCTCGACCTACGCAAAACCGATTTTTACGGCGTTGATGGTTATCCTACTTATTTGTATTACAATCCTTTAGGTACGGCCCAACTGGTGCAACTTGATGCCGGCCCTGCGCCCAAAGACGTGTACGAAGCGCTGTCTGAAAGTTTTGTCCAACACAACGCATCCGGCCTAATCAACCTGAGCATTCCAGCCAACCAGGCCATTTTGGTCACGCTTACACCCGCTGGCGGTACGGTTACTTATGAGAAAAACAAAATGCTGGTCAACGGTTTGGCCGTCGATTTTAACCAGCACGCCCAATCATACACCCGCGTGCCAAGAATTCAAGCGCTTGCCGCTTCGAAAAATCCTTTGGAATCGGGCACTTCCACCAGCGTTTTTGCCACCGTTACAGATGGCGATTCCGGTCAAATTAGTTATTCCTGGAGCACCGACGGCGGTAACATTTCCGGAACCGGCGCGCAAGTCACGTTTAATGCCCCAACCGCCACACAAAATGTAACCATCACACTCATTGCCGCCGACCCTGACGGCAACCGCGACACCGCAACGCTTGAAATACCGGTTGTGCCGGAAATCAATGTGGCGCCGCAAATTACCGGCGTTTTTAAAAGCGCTCCTTACACCGCCACCAACGAAACCATACAAGTCAACTGTGTGGCCAACGACTCCAACAACGACCCGATTACCTACACATGGTCGGTCAGCGGCGGCAGCATCAGCGGCACAGGCAGCAACGTCAACTGGACCGCCCCCTCAAACGAAGGCATTTACCAAATTACCGTAAAAGCCGCCGACAGCCAGGGTTTATTCACCCAAAGCGTGACGAATGTTTTGGTTAAAAATTTCAATCCGACGTCGGGAAACCTCGTTGCACATTATCCTTTTACGGGAAACGCCAATGACGTAAGCGGCCACCTCCTGCACGGCCAGGCCAACGGCGCTATTTTGGTGCCCGATGCCAACGGTGTGCAGCAAAGCGCCTATTATTTCAACGGCGGCGCACAACATATTGCCGTGCCAAACAGCCCGCTGCTCAATTTCCAGGACGGCATCACACTAAGTGTTTGGTTAAAACCAAGCGCATTACCCGCAAAAGAAACCTTCGTGCTTTCACACGGCAGCTGGCAAAACCGCTGGAAACTCTCTATCACACCGGATAAATTCCTGCGTTGGACGGTAAACACCCTCAACGGTGTGGCCGACCTGGATGCCAACGAAGCCCTGCAAGTCGACAGCCTGTACCACGTAGTCGTCACTTACGACGGTGCCATCCTCGCGCTTTATATGAACGGCAGTTTGCGCACCTTCAAACCCTTAACCGGGAAAATCCGCACGACCACCTACGCTTTTCTAATGGGCCAAATGCTGCCCGGCACCACGGATTACAATTTCAAAGGCGTGCTGGATGCGGTAAAAATATTCGACTACGCGCTTACGCCGGATGCCGTGCGACAACTGTCTCAATTGGGCGTAACAGGTACAAATCAGGTTTATGCCGCGCAAGCAGGCGAACTGATTTTGTCCCCAAATCCGGCAACCGATCGAATCACCGTGCGCGTACCCGCCAACGCAGGCGCAGATGCGCGCGTGCTTGTACACGACGTTACGGGCCAATTGGTTTCAGAAACGGCCGGCATAGGCGATTCCGATATTGTCTTGAACTTAAAAAATTGCAAATCAGGGACTTATACCGTGTCTATCTATTCAAAAGACGGTGTTTTTTCTTCAAAATTTATCAAAATCTAAAACAAATACAGATGCAGGGAAACAAGCGACTTAATCTGAAGAACAGGTAAATCTGTGTCCGCAGGTCTGTGTCATCTGTGT
>JBAXTB010000536.1:0-3402 GCA_037130425.1 Bacteroidota bacterium | reverse complement strand
AGCAGCACCGCCAGTGCGCCTGCATTTTTGTTGAAATTGAAAAAGTTTTTCATTGTGAAATAAGTTTTAGTATTCATGATTTGATTTGTCATCGCTGGTTAGACGAGCGCTTCAAAAGAATCTCAACGGGGAAATGAAAAAATTTTAAATTGTAAAAAAGTGTTCCCCTGATTCCCTTGGCTTGTGCGAGCATATTTGCGCTCGTTGATTCCTTCCGGAACTGCTGCAAAAGTGTGGGCATGCGCCGGCGGAGACAGGGTAAATGCGTTTCAAAAACGGGTAATCTCGTGCCACAGGGGCAAAAAAAACGGGTAATTTCGTTGCATGGAACGAAATTACCCGTTGGGTAAGTTGTTGATTATCATAATTTTGCAGGTTGCGTCTGTACGGAGGTGTTCAGATAAAGCACCAAGCATGTTATAAAGTCATTTCAAAAACGGTAAAGAATTTTTCAATAAAAAAATTCGTTATTGCGTGCTAAATGTGCCTTATTTTACCCACATTTCGCCCGGTAAAAAGTACACTACTTGGCGAAATCCTTCTATTTTAACACAGATTCCGCCTAATTAGTTTTTTTTACTGGGCGAAATGCAGTACTTTTAGCTATGATTTCGCCACTGTTAATTGAATTAGCATGACAGATACGCTTATAGGCCGCAAAGAAGAACAGGCAATTCTACATGAAGCCTTTCAATCTGAAAGCGCTGAAATGGTCGCCGTTTTCGGAAGGCGACGGGTTGGTAAAACTTTTTTAATCAAACAAACCTACCAAGAACATATAGCCTTTGAATTGACAGGCTTACAAAGCTCGGATAATAAAGAACAGCTTCAAAATTTCAGCAACCAATTACAGATTTTTAGCCAAAGCCTCGTACCTGTGAAAACGCCGGCCAATTGGTTGGAGGCTTTTTTTATGCTCGCCAAATTCCTCGACCAACAACCCAATGATAAAAAACGCGTTGTTTTTTTTGATGAAGTCCCTTGGTTAGCGGGTAATAAATCGGGTTTTATCACGGGTTTGGGCTGGTTTTGGAACAGTTGGGCTGAAACGCGCAATATGATCGTTGTCATTTGCGGCTCGGCGGCTTCATGGATGATACAAAAAATAGTGAACGATAGAGGCGGTTTACATAACCGCATCACAAAGCGGATATTTTTAGACCCTTTCACATTGAGTGAAACGGAGGCCTATTTGCAAAGCCGCCATGTTTTTTACGACCGCTATCAAATTATCCAAATCTATATGGCAATGGGCGGTATTCCGCATTATTTGAATGAAATCAAAGCGGGTAAAAGTGCCACACAAAACATCAATGATATTTGTTTTTCAAAGAACGGCCTGCTTCGGGATGAGTTTTCAAGACTCTATGCTGCCCTCTTTGCCAATGCCGATAACCATATTGCAGCGGTCAGAGCTTTAGCACAATCCCGGCAAGGTTTGACGCGACCCGCTATTGTAAAAAACGCTCAACTTGCCGAAGGTGGTAATACCTCCAGGGTATTGGAAGAATTGGAACAATCCGGGTTTATTACATCCTATTATCCCTTTGGAAAACGCAAAAAAGATATGCTTTACCGGCTAACGGATGAATATTCCTTGTTTTATCTCCGTTTCATTGAACACAATAAAGACAGTGGCAACGAGACTTGGAATCAATTGAGCCAAACCCCAACCGCCAAAGTTTGGTCGGGTTATGCCTACGAAAACACTTGCCTGAAACACTTGCCCAACATCAAAAAAGCCTTGGGTATTTCGGGCGTTTATACCCAATCCTCCACCTTTTTTCAAAAAGGGAATGATGAAGTTCGCGGCGCACAAATCGACCTCGTTTTAGACCGAAATGACCAAATTATCAACCTGTTTGAAATCAAATTCTACAATACTGAATTCACTTTATCGGAAGTCGATGCCAAAGCCTTACGTAATCAAATGTGGGCTTTTAAAGAAAAAACCAAGACTAAAAAGTATCTAATGATCGTGTTATTGACCACTTTTGGCATGGAGCACAATAAACACAGCCTCGGTTTGGTTGAGAAAATCTTGACTATGCATGATTTGTTTTAGAGCATATTGATTTTCAGTTATTTGCGGGTTGCGCTCGGCGCTTCCCCAAACTCCTCCTGATACAATTTTGAAAAATAAGAAGGGTCTTTAAAACCCGTCTGCCAGGCGGCCTCTCCGACGTTGGCCGCGCCGCTTTCAAGCAAAGACTTGGCCTTGTTGAGCCGGTGCAAACGGATGAGATCCGAAGGCGCGATGTCCGTCAGGGCCTTCATTTTGCGGAACAATTGCGAGCGGCTCATGCCGACTTTCTGACAGAGTTGCGGCAGGCCGAAATCCTCCTCGGAGTAATGCGTTTCGATGACCGTGCGCACTTTTTGGAGAAAAGCATCTTCCATTTCAACGGCAGCAGCCGGCGCGGTGTGGGTTTCCGGCGCCAGTATTTGTTGCTGGTATTTCAATTGCAGCTTACGCCGCGTTTCCAGCAGATTATCCGCCGTCACCAGCAACTCTTCCTGGTGAAAAGGTTTGGAAAGATAGGCGTCGGCGCCTTTGCGCAGTCCGGTGAGGCGACTTTGCACGTCGGCTTTGGCCGTAAGCAGGATGATGGGTATATGGCTCGTGCGCTCGTCGTTTTTCAAAACATCCACTACCTCAAAACCATCTTTGAAAGGCATCATCACGTCGCTCACGATGAGGTCGGGTACGGTTTCCAGGGCTTTTTCGATGCCCGCCTGGCCGTTGTAGGCAAAGTCCAACATGTAGGGGCGCCCCTTGTGGTCGCTCGCACCCTGCAAACAGACGGACAGGTATTCCACCACATCCGGGTTGTCTTCGATGAGCAGGATGTGGTGCTTGTCGGAGTCGTTGTTTGTTGGCAAAGCGACGGGCGGGCGGGTTGCAGTCCGGATTTTTGATATTTCAACAGGTTTTTCCTCAAAAACGCTGTTGTTGGTCACCGGTAATTTAACCATAAACGTGCTGCCTACCCCCACGGTACTTTCCACCGTGATTTCGCCGCCCATAGCCTTGACTAATTCGCGGGTCAAAGAAAGCCCGATGCCCGTGCCGCCTGGCCCCACCCCGGCCCTCCCCAACAGGGAGGGAGATGCGTGTTCCTGGTTTTTAGCCTGAAAAAACCGCTCGAACAGCTGTGGCAGTTCTTCGGGCGGAATGCCTGCGCCGGTGTCGGTAACAGAAATAATAACGTCGGAAGGCCTTGAAACCACATTAACCGTAACCCGTCCCCCCGAAGGCGTAAACTTGATGGCATTGGACAACAGGTTGTGTACAATTTGCAGCAAACGTTCGGGGTCGTAGTCCATCACGATTTTGGCCTGATCGCTTTCCACGCGAAGCATCAGATTTTGGGCATTGGCCAGCGAGTGCAGGCTTTCGGC
>JBAXTB010000535.1:0-3406 GCA_037130425.1 Bacteroidota bacterium | reverse complement strand
AGGGGATGGGACGCAGATGACGCAGACTAAAGCGCAGATTAAAAAGGATTTTTTCTGCGTGCGAGGGGGCGATGCTTATGATACTGGCCCTGAGGGCGCAGAGGCTATATTAGACTTGTTGCGGTGGGAGGCCACCCGGCCAGAAATTGATCTTTTTCGGCTGATTTTCTGCAATTTTATCGTCCGTAGCGCTGCTACGAACTCAAAAATTGCAGAAAACCAGCCGAAAAATCTCTAATTTCATGGCTCGTGCGCTCCCACCGCAACAAGTCTATTATAAAATAATTACAAAACTTAAATATCAAATTTTTTTAAAATAAAATTTGGCTTAGTGGGGTCACTTGACACTTTTGATACACCATCTTTATATTAGTCTGTACAAACCGAGCCCCATCCTCTCGCAAGCAGAAAAATCCTTTTAAATCTGTGTCCTGACAGGATCTGCGTCATCTGCGTTCCATCCCCTCTCAAGCGGCAATTAAAATCAATCCTTTTTTTCTACTTTTGGCCCAGAAAAAAAGAAAATCATGCAGCGCTTCCTCCTCCAACTCTTTTTAGTCCTTTGCGTACCCGCGCTCACGTATGCGCAGGTATCCGTCCTTACCCAACACAATAACACCTACCGCACGGGCTGGAACGACCAGGAAACGGTGCTGAATCCGGGCAATGTTTCGGGCGGAAAGTTCGGCTTAGTCAGTACATTGGCCCTTGACGATCAGGCGTATGCGCAGCCGCTCATTGCCGCCAATATTACAATCGGCAATTTTACGGGTACGGTGTTGTTTGTCGCCACGGTTAATAATACGGTGTACGCGTTTAATGCCGATGATGTGTCTTCTCCGGCGCCACTTTGGCAAACGAACCTAAATCCGGCCGGACAAAGAACGCCGGATATTTTTGACCTCTCAGACCCGGTAACCGGCAAGCCATGCGGTGGGGGCTATCGTGATTTCTCCGGAAATTTGGGGCTTGTGGGCACACCGGTCATTGACCCCGTTTCCCAAACACTATATGTCGCCACTAAAACGATTGATGCAAACGGGAAATTTTATTCCTACCTGAATGCCTTGGATATTACAACCGGTCAACATCGAAGCAGCAGCCCAAAACTAATGAGCGCACAGGCTGTTGGTTCCGGCGACGGCAATGTGAACGGGGTGATCGACTATGACGCTAAATACCAAAATCAACGCCCTGCTTTATTGCTTTACAACAACACGGTGTATGTTGCCAGTGCCTCGCATTGCGATTGGGGGCCTTACCACGGATGGATTTTGGGCTATGACGCCGCTTCTTTAGATTTGAAATACACCTATAACGCCACGCCAAATGGTTGGGCGGCCGGAATCTGGATGGCTGGACAAGGGATTTCCGTTGGAGACGACGGTAACTTATACGTGGCAACAGGAAACGGCACTACAAGCCAGGATAACAATGATTTCACCGGCGGCAGAAGCGAGAGTTTACTCAAACTTAGTCCGGAATTGACTTTATTGGACTGGTTTACGCCCGCCAATTATGAATATTTGGATCAATATGACCTTGATTACGGCTGTGATGGCGTTTTGATGATACCTAATACCAGCCTGACGGTTTCGGGTTCAAAAGAAGGGATCTCTTATGTGGTTGACTATAACAACATGGGGCGGTTTACGCCAGGAAATACACAGGTGAACGATATTTTGCAATTTAATCCGTCCAATACCGGGTTTGTGCATGTGCATGGTTCGCCGGTGTATGCAAAATTAGGGGGCAAGGAATATGTGTATGCCTGGGCGGAATCCTTTAAAATTCGACAGTTTGAATTCCAGCGTGACAGCAGCAATTTTTCAGATACCTTTAAACAAGGCAGCCGTAATTTAGACAATGGTATGCCAGGCGCCATGTTGTCTGTTTCCAGCAACGGGCAGGATGAATCTTCTGCTGTTGTATGGGCTTGTTTCCCAACCAGCGGCAACGCAAATAATCAGGTGCGGCCGGGCACCATGTCTGCTTATCGCGCCGATGATGTCAGCGCAGGGGAAATTTGGAATACTGGCATGAATGTGCAGGATGATTTGGGGAATTTTGCCAAATTTAATTCGCCAACCATTGCAAACGGTAAGGTATTCGCGCCAACTTTTTCCAATAACATAAAGGTGTATGGGCTTACTTGCGATAATGCGCTGACCAATTTGCAATACGGAAACGGGATCGGATTAAAAGCGGAATATTACTCCAATACCGTCGGCAATGATTTTCCTGCAACTGCCGACCTTGTTCAATTAGACAAATCCGTCAATCATAACTGGGGCGCTGACAGTCCGTTACCGAATATCAGCAAGGATAATTTTAAGGTTCGCTGGACGGGTAAATTGCGCCCCTTGACCGACGATGATTATACGATTTATGTAACGGCAAGCGATGCGGTGCGGCTTTGGATTAACAATGTGCTTGTGATCGATCATTGGAGCGCAGGCGCTGTTAATACATACAATTACACCCTTGCACTTCAAAAAAGCATTGATTATGATGTTGTGATGGAATATTTTTCGCAAAATAATTCGGCATCCTGCATTTTGCAATGGAGTGCGCAGGGCATCTGTAAAACCTTGATTCCGGCTTCTCAATTGATTCCTCCGCAAGCCTCCTGTGTGGGCAACGGAACAGGCGTTAAAGCCGAATATTTTAGCAATACTGCCCCAACAGCGCCGTTTCCTGCTGTGGCGACCGTCACGAAAATAGAACCTACCATTGATTTCAACTGGGGGCAAGGAGCGCCTGCCGGCATCAGCAATGACTGGTTTAAGGCCCGGTTTACCGGCAATATCCAAAGCACGGACGCCGGAACTTATACATTTTATATTACGATTGACGATGGTGTGCGGCTTTGGGTAAACAACCAACTTATTGTAAATGCCTGGATTGACCAGGAGGGGCAATACGAAGCAACCATTAATTTGGAGGCCTGCACGGATTATCCGATCCGTTTGGAATATTACGAAAATGGCGGCGATGCCGTGTGTAAATTATCCTGGAGCGGCCCGATTTTTGGCAGCCAACCGATTTCGGTTACGCAATTGTCGGGTACGAATGATCCTGGACAAGATGCAGGTTTTACGTTGTACCCTAATCCCGCAAATGATCTTGTTACCATTGAATCGCAAACAGCGTTTGCCAGCGACGGCTTGGTTGAAATATTCAACTTGCTGGGTAAAAAAGTAAGCGAAGATATTGTGGTAAAAAAGGGGGGGGATCAGGTGGAAATTCCGGTTTCGGCGCTGCCGAATGGGGTTTATGTGGCAACTGTGAAAGTGGAAGGTAGATCATATATTCGGAAATTTGTGAAGATTTAAGAGCCGCTTGCGCGGCGCGAGGGGATGGGACGCAGATGACGCAGACCCTTTCAGGGCGCAGATTTAAAAGG
>JBAXTB010000534.1:0-3412 GCA_037130425.1 Bacteroidota bacterium | reverse complement strand
GCGCAAATGGCCGGCGTGGCCGCAAGCGACTGGAGTTGGGGGCCTTTGTTCGCCGATTTTGACAACGACGGTTTGAAAGACCTGTTCATCAGCAACGGCTATTTGCGGGACATCACGGACAAGGACTTTCTGGATTACTCCAACAATTTGGCCATGTTCAAAAGCCAGGAGGAGGCGAACAAGGAGTTGTTGTTGAAAATCAGGCAGTTAAAAGGAAAACGCTTGCCGAACCGCGTGTTTCAAAATGCGGGCGATGTCACGTTTTTACCCAAATTTAGCGAATGGGGCATTACGCAGGAGTCCTGTTCCAACGGCGCGGCGTATGTCGATCTTGACGGGGACGGCGATCTGGATTTGGTGGTCAATAACATCAACGAAGCCGCTTTTGTGTATGAAAACAAGGCGGATAAATTATTGAAAAACAAGTATTTAAACATAAAATTGGAAGGTTTACCCGCAAACCCAGCAGGCATTGGCGCATCGGTGACGGTGGTGGCAGGTGGGAAACGGCAATACGTGGAACAATACCTTTCGCGGGGATTTATGTCTTCCGTGACGCCCGTTTTGCATGTCGGTTTGGGTGAGAATACAAGCGTTGATACATTGTTAATGCGCTGGCCAAATGGAAAACAGCAAATCCTGACAGGCGTAACAGCCAATCAGACCTTGACTTTGAAAGAGGCTGATGCTCAAGTTGTAGTTGAGCCGATTGCGTCTTCTCCTGCGTCGCTTATGGAAGATTTGAGCGGGGAAAACGGACTTGTTTTTGAGCATAAAGCCCTGGCTTTCAACGACTTTTTATACCAGCCTTTGTTGCCGCACCTGCTTTCCGAAAACGGCCCTTGCCTTGCTGTCGGGGATTTAAACGGCGATGGACTGGAAGACTTTTTTGTGGGTGGAGCAAAAGGACAAGCTGGCGTGCTGTTTTTTCAAAAAACGGATGAAACGTTTGCCGAAAAAGCGCAGCCGGAAAGCGCCCAATTCGAGGATGTCGGCGCGGTGATTTTTGATGCAAACGGCGATGGGCACAATGATTTGTTCGTCGCCAGTGGCGGCAGCACGGGGCCGTCGGGCAGCGCATTTTATCAAAGCAGGTTGTATCTGAACGACGGGAAAGGAAATTTTGCACAAAATATAAAAGCCATTCCCGACATGCGCACGCCCGCGTCCTGCGTGGCGGTGGCGGACTTCGACGGAGACGGCGATTCGGATCTGTTTGTCGGCGGCAGTTCGGAACCGGGCAAGTATCCTTTACCCGCCCGCAGTTATGTGTTGCGCAATGAAGGCGGCATTTTTACTGATGTCACCTTGTCGCTTGCGACGGGGCTTGAAAAACCGGGTATTGTAACGGCTGCGGCTTTTGCGGACCTGAACCACGACGGCGCGCCCGACCTGGTTTTGGCCGGTGCGTGGATGCCCATTACCGTGTTTTTAAACAAACAAGGTCGCTTCACGGATGCCACGGCTGAAATGGGTTTGGATAAAACATCCGGGTGGTGGAACTCCTTAACAGTCAATGATTTAGATCAGGATGGCGATCTGGATATTGTGGCTGGAAATATCGGTTTGAACACAAAATACCGACAAACGCCCCAACAACCCGTGACCATTTACGCCAAGGATTTTGACCAAAACGGCAGCATTGATGCGGTGATGTGCCGCTTTGTAGACGGCAGAGAAAAACCGGTACACCAACGGAATGAACTGCTGGCGCAAATACCGGGACTTGGGAAAAAATACCCGCGTTACGCCATGTACGCCGCCGCTTCCGTGCAGGATATGTTGGGTGAAAAAGCCCTTTCGGATGCGTATTACAGGTCTGTCGATTTTTTCCAAACGGCTTGTTTTATACAGGAAAAAGGGCGTTTTAAAACGAAAATATTGCCGACTCCTTGTCAAATTTCGCCCATAAATGCCCTGCTTTGCAGCGATGTAAATGGCGACGGGCGCCCGGATATTTTAATGACTGGAAATTCCCTTGCGCCCAATGTAGCCACCGGACAATACGATGCATTAAACGGCGTGGTGTTGCTGGGCGATGGCGCCGGAAATTTCCATCCAATGCCCTTGGAACAAAGCGGATTTTACGTGCCGGGTGTAGGTAAAAGTCTGGCAATCATACAATTAAAGTCTGGTAATCAATACGTGCTGGCCGGGCAACATGCCGGACCGTTAAAGGTGTTCGGGTTGTCTGTACCGCCGGCAAATTCAAATCATAAAACCTTAAAACCGCCACCGAATTGACCCATTATTTTCAGACAAACCATCTGAAAATCCAATATTCATTCACTATTCAAAACTGTACACATGAAGTTCAAAAATTTTCTTTACCTGACCGCAACTGGTTTGTTGCTCACGTCGCTTATTGCTTTCAATTCATGCAAAAAAGACGAAGAAACAGCCGCTGCGCCTACTGTTGCGCTTTCTGCCACTACTTTCACCGGTAAAATCGGTGCAACCGCGACCACCGTCGCGACCGTTACTGCACCGGGCGGCTTGAAATCGCTGAAAATTACCAAATACAAAGGCGTTGATGTAGATGCCACATTCGGCACTGCCGGCACAGAAACCTCTACGGATTTGTCGCACACCCTGAATTATGTGTTGGCGGCTGAAGGTCTTAGCACCCCGATCCGTTTCAAATTTGAGGCGACGGACAATAATGGCAAAATTGCCACTGCTGACTTCATCGTAACAACCCAGGCAAGCGTAAAGTACCTGCTGACGACCTACAATTGGCTGTGGAAATCCAAACTTGGAAAATGCGCTACAACTGATCCGGAAACAGAACAAATTGCTGATTGCGAAAAAGACAATGTCTATTCCTTCAATGCAGATGGAACCTTCGGACTCAATTATGGCGCTGACACTGGCGGCACCGGTTCTTGCCAGTTTGATGGCTTCCGCACGCCAACTTCCTGGACTTTAAATGCCGGCGAAACGGAACTGACGCTGAAATCAACCAGCATTTTCGACCCAAATGACGTGTTGACAGAAGTGTACAAAATCTCCAGCGCCACCACCACTTCAATCATTTCAAGACAGACCATTGACCTTACTGTTTTTGGCTGTATTATTTACGATTGGGGATTTGAGTGGGCGGCGAAGCCTAAGTAGTCGGTTGACGGGAGACGGTTGACGGGAGACGGTGGGCGGTAGAAGGTAGACGGTAGACGGTTGACGGTGGACGGTTGACGGTTGACGGTGGACGGGAGACGGGGTGCTTCGGGTTTGGAATGGTGGTTAAATTTGGATTTTTAATACAGTAACTAATTAAAAATCAAAGTTAAATTTCAAAATCACAATGCCAAGCCTGAAACTTACCGTCTACCGTCTACCGTCTACCGTCTACCGTCCACCGTCCACCGTCCACCGTCTACCGTCCCCCAACCCGCCACTCCGACGGCGTCAG
>JBAXTB010000533.1:0-3416 GCA_037130425.1 Bacteroidota bacterium | reverse complement strand
TTCCAGAAATTGCTCATCAATTTTACCTGGTGGGTCAACCGCAAAGACAATATGGGCAACAACGTATTTGAAGGCGGCTTTTTGGGCTTGGATAACATCGGCGTGTTCGACCGCTCCAACCAGATTCCCGGCGGCGGTTATTTGGAACAAGCCGATGGCACGGCCTGGATGGCCATGTATTGCCTGAATATGTTGGAAATGGCGCTTGAAATAGCTCAATATGATCCGACATTTGAAGATGTTGCCACCAAATTTTTTGAACATTTTATCTA
This sequence comes from Bacteroidota bacterium, assembly GCA_037130425.1. Classification (GTDB taxonomy): domain Bacteria; phylum Bacteroidota; class Bacteroidia; order Chitinophagales; family Saprospiraceae; genus M3007. Next base: position 3,144 of record JBAXTB010000533.1, on the reverse strand, counting down.
TATCGCAGAAAGCCTGAACCGCATCGGGCACGACTGGACTGGCTCTTGGGATGAAATGGAAGGCTTTTTCTATGACATTTTGGCGCTTCCCAACGGCGATTATATTCCAATGAAAGTCAGGTCTTTAGTTGGCCTGAGCACCATTTTTGCGGCCTATATCCTGCCGAAAGAAAAATTGGAAAAACTACCTGATTTCACGCGCAGATTGCGCTGGTTCCAAAAATATCGACTTGATAACGGCGATTATTTGGTCATGGATGAAGACGCCGATAACGGCAATATTTTATTGTCGTTGATCCCGAAGGAGCGCTTAAGCCGCCTGATGCACGCAATGCTCGACGAAAAGGAATTTTTGTCGCCGGGCGGTATTCGATCCCTGTCGAAAATACATGAAAACGGATATTCGGTTCAAATTGCGGGCCAACAATTTGGTCTTCAATACGAGCCGGGCGAAAGCGGAACCGGATTGTTTGGCGGGAACTCCAACTGGCGCGGCCCGGTTTGGATGCCCATGAATTACTTGTTAATCAAGGCATTACATACTTATGGCGCATTTTATGGCGACCATTACAAGGCGGCCTTCCCAACGGGTTCCGGGCAGGAAATGTGCCTGATAGACATTGCCGACGCCTTGTCAAAACGCTTGGTGTCAATTTTTGAAAAAGACGAAACCGGCAAGCGGCCCGTACACGGATCGGAAGGAATTTATGCTGAAAACCAGAATTTCCAGGACTTGATTTTGTTTTACGAATACTTCCACGGCGATACGGCCATCGGGGTCGGCGCAAGCCACCAGACAGGTTGGACCGGATTAGTCGCGGAACTGCTCCGAAAGCTTGGATAACCCGCATTTCCCTTCGAATTTTTTCAATTGCAGGCTGCTTCAGCCATCCATATTATGCTTACAAATAAAGATAAACGGCCTGATTTCGCAGAAGTCATGTCTAAAGAATGGCTTGTAACCAACGGCATCGGGGGTTATGCCTCCTCTACGATGATCGGGGCCAATACCCGACGCTATCACGGCTTGTTGGTCGCGTCAATGAATCCGCCCACGGCGCGCACGGTCATGGTGGCTAAAATTGAAGAATCCATTGTGTTTAACCGCGATAGTTCGTATAGCCTTTCAAGCAATCAATATCCGGGCGTGGTGCATCCGCAGGGGCTTCAACATTTTAAATTTTTTGAACGCAGACCATTGCCGCGCATGAAATTTGTGGCAGACGGCAACCATTTACTCAAAACGGTTTTCATGGTGCATGGCTCCAACACGACCGTTGTTGAGTATGAAAATACAGGCGAATCCACGTTTCAACTGCAACTTACACCACTTTTTGTACAACGGGACTACCATTCCTTGTTGCGAAAAGATGATAAAAACAACTATTGGATGAAGCAGGAAAACGGGTTCCAAACCCTGTACGCGCATTACGGCGCCCCGGCCCTGCATTTTTCATTTTCAAACGGCGTTGCTTCCGAAAACCGTCAATGGTACTACAACATCGAGTACGCGCGCGAATTGGAACGCGGCCTCGATTACCGGGAAGATTATTGCTCGGTTGTTCAGATCAAGGTCGTGTTAACGCCGGGCGAAAAGGTTTTTCTTGTTTTTTCAACCGATGAAAAAATGATGAAAAAGAATCCAGAGGCATTGAAAGTCAAAGAGTTGGCTCGGTTGGACGATCTGGTTCCCAAAACGGTGGAAGACACATTCCTGCGCGATTTAATTACCGCCGGGGAACAGTTTTTGGTTCGCCGCAACAGCACCGACGGCTACACACTGCTGGCCGGATACCATTGGTTTACCGACTGGGGCCGCGATACCATGATTGCCATGCGCGGTCTGACGATTGCAAGCGGCAAAAAAGATGTTTCAAAATCAATTCTTGAAACCTTCCTGCGCTCCGTCGATCAGGGCATGTTGCCCAACCGATTCCCCGACAGCCCCAATGATCCGGTTGAATATAACACGATGGACGCAACCTTGTGGCTGTTTGTGGCGCTGTACGAATACCTTCAAAAGTTTCAGGATTTGGATTTTATAGCCGCGAACTTTGATGCGCTGACGGATATTTTGGAACACCATTGCAACGGAACCCGGTTCAACATAAAGGTCACGCCGGAAGGCTTTCTTTCGGGTGGCGAAGACCTGGCGCAACTCACCTGGATGGACGCCAAAGTAGGCGATTATGTGGTTACGCCGCGTCATGGCGCCCCGGTTGAAATACAGGCTTTATGGTACAATGCGTTGCGAATTTACCAGTTTTTTGCGGGTTTAGTGGGGAAACCTTGCGATAAATATGAAAAATTGGGCGATCAGTTACGTCGCCATTTCGGCCCGGCCTTTCTGCGCGAAAACGGCAGTTTGAATGATGTAATCCGCTTCGATGGCGCACAATGGATTGCAGACGACTCCATCCGCCCCAATCAGATTTATGTGGTCAGCCTGCCCTTTGCCCTGCTGGATTCGGATGCGGAAAAACAGGTGCTTGAAACCGTGCGCACGCATTTGTTGACCGATATGGGACTGCGCACCCTTTCTCCGGAACACCCCGATTTTAAGCCGATTTATGGCGGCGATTCCTGGCAGCGCGACACGGCGTACCATCAGGGAACCGTTTGGCCGTTTTTGCTGGGTGAGTATATCGAGGCATATTTGAAGGTAAACGGCCGAACCGAACAAACCGAAAAAGCGGCGCTTGAACTACTACAACCCTTGAAACTGCATTTTTATCGGGATGACTGCGTGCTTGGTATTTCTGAAATCTTTGATGGCGCCAAACCGCTGGCCGGAAAAGGCACGGTGCATCAGGCCTGGTCAGTGGGGGCTGTACTCAAGGTTATGCTGGACTTGAAGCGACCTTAGCACACGCTAAAAATCCCGAAGGGATTAAATGTTTATAGAATCAAGCATGAAGACAGTCCCAATCCCGATACTACCGAGCCTAATGTGGGAATACATCTAACATCTTGTAACCCCTCGTTTTAACGAGGGGCCAAAGGTATCGTTCTGTCACATCTATCTTCTTTGCAAAACATCAGCATCTAACAGGTTGATTATGTTGATGTTCTGTAAAGAAGATAGATGTGATGGAGGAAGAATTCTAATTCCACCGGTTAAAACCGGCGGTTACAAGATATTAG
>JBAXTB010000532.1:0-3421 GCA_037130425.1 Bacteroidota bacterium | reverse complement strand
ATCTGTGGTGGAATTGCCATACGCGACTTAAATCACCACAGATTACTCAGATTTACACAGATTTTAATTTTATCGCGTATTCTGTGAAAATCTGTGTTATCTGTGGTGAAACAATCTCCGCCACACTCGGCCTTTCTAACCATCCTCAAGGTTTATTCCATAAAATGCTGTAAAATTGTGCTTCCACACAGTTTAAAACTACCATGTCAATGCGCATTTTCCTTTTATCCTGCACCCTCCTATTTGTAGCAAACCTTTTCGGGCAACAAAAAATCATGGGCTTTACCAATGAAAACGCTACAAAGCAATTGAATTGGGAAGCGCAATTTGACGACCAATTGAACCCAAAGAACTTAGATACCTGGATGCAGTTTATCACGTCGCATCCGCATCATGTAGGATCTCCGCAGGATAAGGCCAATGCTGAATATATGTTGGCTTTGTTCAAAAGTTGGGGCTTCGAGGCGCAAATTGAAACCTTTACTGTTCTGTTCCCAACACCAAAACTGCGCGTATTGGAATTGCTGGGCGATAAACCGTACAAAGCCAAATTAGAAGAACCGGCATTGGCGGCAGACAAAACAAGCGGCCAAAAATCCGAACAATTGCCAACCTACAATGCGTATTCCGCAGATGGAGATGTCACGGCGGAATTGGTGTTTGTCAACCGAGGCGTGCCGGCTGATTATGAGGAACTGGAACGCATGGGCATTGATGTAAAAGGCCGAATTGTGCTTGCAAAGTACGGCGGCTCCTGGCGCGGGATCAAGCCCAAAGTCGCTGCCGAACACGGCGCCATCGGTTGTATTATTTACTCTGACCCGGCAGATGACGGTTATGCACAGGGCGATGTGTACCCGGAAGGGCCGTTTCGTCCGCAGGACGGCGTACAGCGCGGCTCGGTGGTGGACATGCCGGTCTATCCCGGCGATCCTTTGACGCCGGATGTCGGCGCAACGCCAGATGCCAAGCGCCTCGATAAAAAAGAGGCGATTACGCTGATGAAAATCCCCGTGTTGCCCATTTCGTATGAAGATGCGCTGCCGCTGTTGAAATCCCTCGGCGGGGCGGTCGCTCCAGCAAAATGGCGCGGCGGGCTGCCGATCACCTACCACGTGGGGCCGAGCAAAGGCAAAGTGCATTTGCAACTGGCTTTTAATTGGGACTTAAAACCGGTAAATGACGTGATTGCAAAAATGCCCGGCAGCGAATTTCCGGATGAATGGATCATCAGGGGCAACCACCACGACGGCTGGGTGAACGGCGCAAGCGATCCGGTGAGTGGCTTGGTGGCTGAGTTGGAAGAAGCGCGATCCATTGGCGCATTGGCCAAAAAAGGTTTCAAACCCAAGCGTACGCTGGTGTATTGTGCCTGGGACGGTGAAGAACCCGGTTTGCTCGGCTCTACGGAATGGGTGGAATTTCATCAGGAAGAGTTGAAACAAAAAGCCGTTGCCTATATCAATTCAGATGGCAATGAACGTGGTTTTGTCGGGGCCAGCGGTTCGCACACCCTGGAAACGTTTTTTAATGAGATCGCCGACAGTGTGATGGACCCACAAACGGGCGTGAGCATTAAGGATAGACTTTACGCCAAAACAATGGTGGATGGCGATAAGGATAAACGGGCTAAAACGCTTGGAAATAAACATATAAAATTAGGTGCTTTGGGGGCAGGTTCGGATTACTCGCCGTTCTTTCAACACCTTGGCATTACTTGTATGGATCTTGGTTTTGGCGGAGAAGGGGAAGACGGGCAATACCACTCGATCTATGATTCTTACGACTTGTTTACCCGGTTTAAGGATCCCGGATTTGCGTATGGCGTTACACTGTCTAAAACTGCCGGCCGAATTTCCATGCGTTTGGCAAATGCGGACGTGCTCCCCATTGACTTTAATACTTTTTACAAAACCGTAAATGATTACACCACGGAGGTAAAAACGCTGCTGGATAATGCGCGGGCGGAGTCTGAAATGCAAACCAAGATGAACAAGGAAAGGCTGTTTGACTTGGCCGGCGACCCAAAGAAAGTGTACCGGTCGCCAAAGGAAAAAGACCTGGCGCCTTTCCTGAATTTCAGCAGCTTAGACAATGCTTTGGTGGGTTTAAAATCAAGTTCGGAAGCATTTCAGCAGGCGTATGGAAAGGCGACGCAATTGTCGCTGGAAAAACGGCAGCAACTCAATGCGATTTTGTATAAATCGGAAAGAGACTTATTACAAGAGCAGGGTTTGCCGCGTCGCGCGTGGTACAAACATCAGATTTATGCGCCAGGGTATTACACCGGGTACGGCGTAAAAACATTGCCGGGCATCCGGGAAGGCATCGAAGAACGGCACTGGAAAGAAGCGCAGGAACGCATTGAAATTGTAGCAAAAACAGTGGCAAACTATACAAATGACATCCAAAAAGCACTGGAAATCCTGAAATAAGTAATAACCCCAAGTTACAATATTATTTTCCAAACTGATCGGCATTTTACCCAGCCGAATGAAAACGTATGCCAAATGAAACAACGTCTGTACCTGATTACAGCGCCTATCCTATTGTCGCTGCTCTCCTTAAACTTGTACGCCCAACCCACCTGGGAAAAAGTAAACGGGCCGAATGAAACCATGAATACCATGACCGCCACCAGTACCGGCGATTTGTTCATGGGTTCCAACAATTACGGCGTTTTTAAATCGACCGACGCAGGCGCAACCTGGGCGCCCGAAAACGCGGGGCTTCCTGACGTTGTCATCCGAACCATTCAGGCATCTTCAACCGACGAGATCTTTGCAGGTACCGGCTCAAACGGGATTTACAAATATGCTTCGGGTTCCTGGTCTGCCGCTAACACCGGGCTTCCGTCGAATACTTTATTGACAACAGGTTTCGCCAAGGGAAACGCCGGGGAAATGTACATGATCGCGACCAACAACGGCATTTACAAATGGAACGGTTCGACCTGGAGCGATATTCGGTACAACCTGCCCACGCTTGTGAGGACGGTAGTCGTCGGTTCTACCGGAACGGTTTATGCAGGCTGCTTCGCGAGCGGGGTATATAAGTTTAACGGCGTTGATACCTGGACCAGTCTTGGCGCCATGCCCAATAATTTCATTACCAGGACTGTTATAAGCCAATCGGATATCTTGTATGTCGCGTGCAACAGCAACAATATTTACCGTATTCCGGCAGCGGGCGGATCCTGGACGGGTATCAATTCCGGGCTACCGGCTTTGAATGCGACCGTGATGGGCGTTGACGCGAATAGTAATTTGTTTTTGGGCTACTTATCGGGCAGTTACGGCAATATTTACCGATCCGTAAACAGCGGTGGCACATGGTCGCAGGTCACAGGATCGCTTGAAACCGGCCAATTCCTGGGTTTTGCTTCAACATCTAACGGGCACGATTATATTTGTGGTTCAGG
>JBAXTB010000531.1:0-3422 GCA_037130425.1 Bacteroidota bacterium | reverse complement strand
CCTTTTTTCAAGGAAACCAAGCGGCTGTTTGAAAATCCCCAATCCGACCATTCGTCCTTTCCGCGCTGTGGAAACACCAGCACACCGGCCTCCACACCATTCACCGAAAGCGTCCGAATGGCGCATTTATTGTCGGTGTTCCAGGGGCCGCTGCCGTTGGAGTAGTGCATGTTCAGGAAATACTCGCCAGCTTCTTTTACTGAAATCACACATTCAATGCGGGTGTTTTTTGTAGTGCTGATTTCCACAAAACCTTTGCCCGAAAAGTTGGTATAAGGCAGGTTGGAAATGGGTGCAAAGTTCTCTATTTCAAAGGTTTGTACAGAAGTTGGCGCGATAAATGACACCGGCTCGCTGCTAAAGGATTCCAGTCCGTTTGCATCTATGGCCGTCACTTGATACGCGCAAAAATGCTCCCGATCCACCAGCGTGTTAAACCTTGTAGCATTTGTTTTTTGCACCAATTCGCCGTTTTTGTAAATCTTGTATGCTGTCGCGCCTTCGACTGCCTCCCATTTCAGCAGGTCGCCTTCGCGGTGCGCCTGCGGGTTGGGCAACGTAAACAGGTTGGGCGCCATGTTGATGGCTTGCTGACCGAAATCGTTGTTTGCCAATTCAATTTCAATCGTGTGCGTACCGGAAATATCGGCGGAAAAGAAGGCGTCTTTGAGCGGTTTGCCGTCCATTAAAATGCTTTTGGTTCGGTTGCCGTATCCTTTTACTGTGATGTTCAACACGGCGTTGCGGTAATGGAAATTGCTCAGCGATTTTTTGCCGCCATAACCCTTAGGCGCTACGGGATTAAACCGAACACCGTCTGCTTCAAAGGACATGCCCATAAACACGCGGTGTACCATCGCCAAATTGCCCGCCATGCTCCACAACATGCGGTCGGAATTGATTTCCGTGCCCAGAAAATCGCCGGATTGCGCGACAAAATTTTCATAATTGGTCAAAAACAAGGCGCCTGCGCGGTAAACGGCCGCTAAGCCCTGGTTGAGCACCTGTTCGTTGCCCGCTTTAGCCGCCGCTAAATTCCAATACGACTGTACAAAAGGCCAGACCGCGTTGTTGTGATAAGGCGGAATGCCGGGAATTTGCGGATAAATACAAGTCACGCCAAAGTCCGTAATCGGCGATTTGGCCAAAATAGCCTCGGCTTTGTCTTTGTCGGCCACGTCAAACAAAATGGCCAGCGCTTCACCCAAAGCCTCAAAACGCGGCGAAGTCATCAAATAGGGCCGACCATAGCGGTATTGGGCGTAATAACCTTTATCCGCCAGCCAGAAATATTTATTGATACCGGCTTTTATTTTTTCGGCCTTGGTTTGGAACGCCTGCGTGGGTTCGCCCAGGATTTTCGCCATATCGGCCAAAATCCGGTTGGCTTGATAATGCACCACGTTGGTTCCAAGGTTCTGTGAAACATAAATGTCCATGTTCGACATCCACTTGGGGTAGGTTTGTTCGCGCCAATCCAAAAACGAGGATTCGCCGGAACATAAACCGGTAACTGGATCAAAAATCGTTTTTTCATCATCGGCCACCGAGTTTTTAATGACCTGGTAGGCCTCTTTGAGCCAGTTTTTGTCGCCGGTTGCCTTGTAAATTTCCCAGGCAGCCAAGGCCCAGGTCGTGCGGTCCGAGGAAACCGGCCATGCGCCGCCCGAACCGGTGTCCTGAATGATGCGGTTGCGTTTTACTTTTTTGCGCAAACTGGTTTTGGCCACCTCAGGCTCGATGTAGGCAAAGGCGAGCAGGGTGCTGTAGCTCACGTCGCGGGTCCATACGCCGCCCCATTTAGCGCCAGTGCGGAAAGTGCTGTCTTTTTCGATGTTTTTGCCCGCTTCTTCAAGGGAAAGGTTGAAAAGCGCGTCCACAATGGGTTGTTCCGACTGGTAGTGCGGGCGTTTGGACAAATCGCCGCTCAGCATCCACTCCTTGTCCTTGCTGTCCGATTCCTGGTTGAAGCGCACCGTCAGGGTGTAAATATTGTCCTTTCCCGTGTCTTTCAATTTCAGTCCTTTGTTGCCGAGGTTTACAAAATCCCAACTCAACGGTTCTGCGCCGCCGGCTATATAAAAACCTTTAAAATCGGCCTTGGCCAGGCGCGTGCCGTCGAATGCCTCGTAATAACCTTTTGCTTCAAACTGCTTAATCACCGGCGACATATCCACCCGAAACGTATATTCGTAATTCACCGGCAAGAAGGTCGTCGGCTTGGGCGGCATGGGTGGTATGAGCGCACCGAAGGTCACAACCTGGGATTCGTGTTCATCGCCGATCAGCACCCAGTGGTCTTTGCCGGGCGGCAACTCATTGTCCTTTTCGTTGATGCTGATTTTGAAGGTAATCAGCCTTGAAAACGTAGCGTTTGCCGGACTTTTATAATTTGATTTGATGTGGGTTGGCGAAACAATTTGCGCTTCGTTTTGCGCCTGAACTACCCTGTCGGTAAAAACAGAAAAGGCGTTTGAATGATAAATGGCTGCTTTTTTAGGCATCTTGCAGGCGCTCACTCCGATGAGGACGAGCAGGAGTAATATTTTTTTCATGGGTACTCGTGTTGTTTGGGCAAAAGTACGCATTTCCTGTGGGCGCAAGGTTCCAACCTTGTGACGGGTATTTGTCGGGTTCAACCTGACGGTTCAGGCATCTAAAATCACCCAACCTGTATCAAGGAAAAAACGTTATAAAATTTTACACTAAATTCATTGAATATGAAGCACCTTTTGATCATTTCCATATTCTTCTTTAATGCCTTGGTCGCGAACGCTCAACACCGTTTTTCAGCCGGGATTGTTTTTTCGTCGCAGCTTAGTCAGATGAAAATTACCCACTCAAATACCGTATTCCTCAAAAACAGCATCTATGACCAAGGCGGCGTTGCGCCTGGTTTCTCCGTCGGAGCGCAAGTTGAGTATTCTCTGAACAGTGATTTTTTCATTCGCAGCGGATTGGCGTTTGAAAAAGCGGCGGATAAATATTTAATTAAAGGATTGGTATTTCCAACAGATCTTATGAACGGAACCAAGTCTTCCGGAGTGAACAATAGTTATATTTACGCCGTTGACATACCACTTGACTTTGGCTATCGCATCGCCACTTCGCGTAAGAATTTGAATATTTTAATCGGTGTAGGCGGGATCGCGCATATTGTTACCGGCACCGAAGCAAGCGGTTATTTCAAACATGATATTATAGCAGATGAGCGCCGAACTTCCATCGACAATCAAATAAGCCCAGCCTCCTTTTCTGCTGTTTTTTTCGGCGGGGTGGAATACACTATTTCACAACGACTTGTGTTCGGGATAGAGCCATTTTTAAAATATACGCCGAACAAATACGTCCTTGATATATACAAGTCTGAGGCCGAAACCTCCATTCAATTCGGGCTTTCAGCCCGGTTGAAAATTAGATAG
>JBAXTB010000530.1:0-3427 GCA_037130425.1 Bacteroidota bacterium | reverse complement strand
TTTAAGATTACATGATTTAAGATTACATGATTTAAGATTACATGATTTAAGATGGGGGCGCTTATTTCCGGGCTTTCTGGTCGCATCTTTAGTTTTTGCAACGAAATCGGGCACCGATTAGATTTGCGTAATGCTAAGCGTTACACTTACATCTAAAATCTTAAATCATGTAATCTGAATTCTTAAATCCTTAAGTCAATGACATTGCCCTCCGGGGCGCAGATTTAAAAAGGATTTTCCCGCTTGAGAGCAGGGCTAATTGGTTCTGCGTTGAACAAGGAACATCCAGTAAGGAACATCCAACAAGGAACGTCCAGCAAGGAACATCCAGCAAGGAACATCCAACAAGGAACATCCAACAAGGAACGTCCAACAAGGAACGTCCAGCATTATAAAATATTAAATTATGCGAATGATGGGTTGAATTTGAGTAATAACGTTCAATGAGTTATAGCGAGCGTTGTTGGATGTTCCTTGTTCTTCGCTTCTTGTTGGATGTTCGATTCAGAACCAATCAACCCTGGCTTGAGAGAGGGAGGTACATGGATTTATTCGTTCTTCGGATCGGTCATCTGTGTTGTTTGCATCCCTGTTATCTGTGTTTTTTTGACCTATATGAGGACGTTTAATCAGCAAATCCTTTTATATCTGTGTCTCATCCCCGCTCGCCGCGCAAGCGGCAAAAATCCTTTTTAATCTGCGCCCCGAAGGGATCTGTGTCATCTGCGTTCCATCCCGCTCGCATTCGGCATCACCATTTAAGCCATCAAACCCTCCATTCAAGCAACCAAACCCCGGTTTGCTATAAAAAACTAACCGATCCCTCGAAATCGTTGAATTTTCGTCCCATGACCACTCAATTCAACGTACTCACGCAAAAAAATTTATACGAACCGCATTTGGCGCCTGATGTCGCGAATATTGTCAATGTTTCAAAGCTGCATCAGGCGTCCAATGAACTGCGGTTTCGGGGATTTTCCATTCGGATCGTTCAGGACGGACAGGAAACATACACGGTAAACGGTACGACCTATCAAGTGAATGCCGGTCAGTATTTGCTGACGCAGCCGCAAAGTCGAGGCGCCGGTTTGATCGACAGCCGCAAGGCCGTTTCAGGTATGTGCATTGATCTTCTGCCGAGCATCATGGCGCAAGTGGCCGATTCCTGGCTCAAACCGGAACAACCGGATGCCCAACACAATCCTTTTGATTTATTGAAATCCGGCGAACTGAAGGCGCATCGGTTCCAGGTAAGTGAGACCAAACTGGGGCAATTACTCGCTCAAATGGGACAAATCCTGGCGCAGCAACCTGATCCAAAATTAATTAGCCAGTCCCTGATTTATGCGCTTTCAGAAGGCTATCTATTTGATTATCAGCATATTTTAAAACAAATTAAGTCGATTAATTCAATAAAAACCTCAACCCGGCAAGAGTTGCACCGCCGTGTGAGCGTCGGCCGCGATTATATCGACGCGCATTTCCGGGAAGCGCTGGATATTGCCGAAGTGGCGCAGGTAGCGCAAATATCAGAGTATCATTTTTTCCGGTTGTTCAAGGCCGTGTACGGCGTTTCACCCCATCAATTTATCCTTCAAAAGCGCTTGAATTTTGGTAAAAACCTGCTTCAAAGCGGTCATTGCGCCGTGACGGATGCAGCCCTTGCGAGTGGATTTTCCGACATTTATAGTTTTAGTAAAGCGTTTAAAAAGCAATTCGGGGTTGCTCCAAGCGAATGTAAATATCGAATATCGAACAGATGAACACCGAATATCGAACAGATGAATATCGAATATCGAAGTGGGCGTTGCGCCGGGAATCATCATTTCAGTCATGGCTTGAATGGACGGCGGAATTTATTCCGCCTAAAAAAATCGATATAGTGTATTGATTATCAATTTTTAATATAATTATTTTAGCGGAATAAATTCCGCTGTCCAATTGCCGGCTTAGCATTCACAACAGCCCGGCCGCAACGCCCCGTACGATATTCGTTATTCGATATTCATCTGTTCGATATTTTTTTCAAAATCCCGATCCCCTCTTCTATTTCTGCTTCCGTTACCGACGCAAACCCAAGCCGCGTCGCATTCAATTGCGGCGCATAATTCGATCCATCCGAAATAAACCAGCCTTGCGCCTGTACTTTCTGTGCTAAAACCGGCAAAGGAACGCTCCGGTCAAACTTGGCCCAAACCGCCATACCGCCCGTCGGTTTTGAAAACGAAACAACTTCCCCCAATTCCGACTGAAGCAACTGACAAAACAAATTCCGTCGACTTTCGTAGGCTTTTTGGGCCTTTTTCAAATGCCGACGCACTTCGCCTTCCCGAAACAACAAGGCCACAGCGGCTTCCATCAATTGGTCGCCCTGCCGGTCAATGATGCGGCGGAGTTGGGCCGCACGGTTCACAAACGCAACAGGCGCAACGAGATAACCGATGCGCAGGGCCGGTGAAATGGCTTTGCACAGCGATCCCACATACACCACATGCCCGCCCGCATCCGCGCCCGCGAGGGGCAAAACGGGGTTGCAATCGTAATGAAAATCATAGTCATAATCGTCTTCTAAAATGCAGAAGCCGTAGGTTTGGGCAAGTTGCAACAAGCGCAATCGCCGTTCCGCAGGCATCATCACGGTGGTCGGATAATGGTGGTGCGGGGTAACGTACACCATCCGAATCGGCGTTTTTTTGCATATTTCCGCCAGCGCTTCCACATCCATGCCGTTTGCATCCACGGGAACGGTAAGCAACCGGGCGCCGGTATTTTTAAAAATCAAATTGGCCGAACCGTAGGAAATTTCACCGACCACCATCGTGTCGCCCGCTTGCAGGACAAGGTTGGCGGCAAGGTAAATCGCCATCGTGCTACCGCGCGTAATCAACACATTATCAACGGATACGGGCAGTCCGCGGGTTTCGCGCAAATAGTCGGTAAGGGCTGCGCGCAAGGAAAATTCGCCGTTGGTATCGGCGTAAAACAGCAGGTTTTTTCGGTAGCCTTGTTTCAGGACGGTTTTGAAAGCCCGACCAAGGGCATCCAAAGGCGCGAGGCGCACATCCGGGAAACCGTCATTGAAACCCGGCACGTTGGTGCCTTTTATAACAGGCCAGTCGAGGGTTGAATTGGGCTGTAAAGCAAAACCTGTTTTTTCAAGCGGCTGGTAAGCGGTTTGTTGTATTGCACCCAACGCGGTCGGCGTCATGTCCGGCAAACTCCGACAAACAAATGTCCCTCGCGACGATTGAGTTTCCAACCAGCCCTGCGCCAATAATTCATCATAAGCCGCAATCACCGTTTTGCGGTGTAATCCAAGACTATCAGCCAAAGCACGCGACCCCGGCAGTTGCGCGCCGACCGGGATCACGCCTTTTCGGATGCTCTCCGTGATGGCCGCTGATATTTGCAGGAATACCGGCGTTTT
>JBAXTB010000053.1:0-21362 GCA_037130425.1 Bacteroidota bacterium | reverse complement strand
AATTCGGGATGACCCATTTTTATTTTCCCCTTAAACCATTCAAAAAACTGCCATAAATCGAAATTTCAGGCAAGCCCGTCGAAGCGCAGGCAAAAGGCGAAGGAGATCAAATACTTTCGCTCCGATGTCAAAATACCATTGCTCCGAATCTTTCAAATTTCAAGATTTATGTCAATTCTGATTTTCCTGATCGTATTGTATATCCTGCTTGGTGTGAGCATGATGAAATTGTTTAAAAAAGCGGGTGTGCCTGGCTGGAAAGCGTTGGTTCCAGGGCTTGCGGCGGTGGAATGGTGCAAAATTATTGGTCGAAAACCGCAATATGCGCTGTGGCTGCTGTTTCCCATTGTCAATATTTTCATTTACGCCGCTATGGTGATTGATCTGGTGCGCTCGTTTGGGAAACACAGTTTTGGAAGCGCTTTTTTGGCCGTTGTATATGCCCCAATTCCTTTTTTTATGATCGGCGCCAATGCAACTGACAAATACGAAGGCCCGATTCTGGATCGCGAGCGCGAATTTCATCGTTTGCACCATGAGGCCGTTGAAAAAAATGATAAATCGGCCTTGCGCAAACTGGATACGGAATATGCCTTTATGCGCAAATCGCAAACGCGCGAGTGGACCGAGGCGATCATTTTTGCCGTTTTTGCGGCGGCGTTTATCCGCATGTTTTTAATTGAGGCGTATGTAATTCCGTCTTCTTCGATGGAAGGTTCGCTTAAGGTGGGCGATTATTTGTTTGTGAGTAAAGCCCATTACGGCATCCGTACGCCGATGACGGTGCTTCAGTTTCCCTTGATGCACAATCGCTTACCGTTTGATTTGGGCGAATCCTATTTGAGCAAACCATCCCTACCCTATTTCAGACTGCCCGGTTTGGAAAGTATCGACCACAATGAACCCGTGGTATTTAACCTCCCGGCTGGCGACAGCGTGGTGCTGACTCCAGGACGAAATTTTGATATTTACCAATTGCGCCTGCAAAATGGCGGAAAATTGCCGCCCGGCGTAGACATTGTTACCCGCCCGATTGATAAAAAAGACCATTATATCAAACGTTGTATCGGTTTGCCGGGCGATAGTTTGGTGATTAAATCAGGGGTTGTTTTCATCAATGGCCAAGCGGCGCAGGTACCAGAGCATCGGCAATTCCGCTATCAGGTGGATGGTAATGTAAATTTGAAAAAATTAGATGAATGGGGCGTGAGTTTGAATGATGCAGGGCCGCCATCGAACCATATTTTTAACCTTGATGACGCGCAAGTGGAAAAAATAAAATCGCTTGGGCCAGACATTCATATCGAACGCAAAACGCCCGGCGCGCCTCCGGGTTTTATGTTTCCCAATGACGCAAAACGCTATGGCGCCTGGACCGTTGATGATTTTGGCCCGATCTACATCCCGAAAAAAGGCGCTACCACGCCGCTGAATATGGATAACATCGCCTTTTACCTGCGTGCTATCCGGGATTATGAACACAATACGCTTGAAATTCGCAATGATAAAATTTACATAAACGGCCAGGAATCAAGCAGTTATACGTTTAAACAAGATTATTACTGGATGATGGGCGACAACCGTCACAACTCTGAGGATTCGCGTTTTTGGGGCTATGTGCCAGAAGATCATATTGTGGGTAAACCGCTGTTTATCTGGTTTTCGACGAAAAACGGGAATTTGCGGGATGGGATTAATTGGGGACGGATTTTTAAGACGGTAGAGGGGGGACGGTAGACGGTGGACGGTGGACGGTGGACGGTGGACGGTGGACGGGAGACGGGGGACGGGAGACGGGGGACGGGGGACGGGGTGCTTCGGGTTTATCTTTTGGGGGCCAATTTTGTTTTTGAGATCTTATGTTTTTAGAACACCTCTATCCGCGAAACGCGAATTTGGGTTGATCTACTTACCGAGGTCCTATTATAGGATAACGCGAGATGTTTTCGCCAAATAAAGAGTTGAGATCATGCCTAATTGTCGGTGTGACTCGCCGTCACCCCGACAATACGCTCGGTCATTGGAATAGTATTTTGCCAATTATTATCAGGCGGGATAAAAAATGACTTTTGATACACCCTTGGTGCCGGACACGAAGCAGGGGAACGGTGGACGGGGTTTGGTGGATGGGGTTCGGGGTTGTCCGTAGGGCTGCGCCCTACGTTGGTGATGCCGCCCCGTTGGGGCTATGGCTCTTAATTATTTTCCAAACAATTGATAGTCAAAACATTATAAACCATTTAGATAATCAATTAACTTTTCAGTGGCTTTGCCGCGGTGGCTGATTTTATTTTTAACGTCATCGCCTAATTGGGCGAAGGTTTCGTTGTAGCCTTCGGGAATGAAGATCGGGTCGTAGCCGAAACCGTTGGCGCCGTGTCGTTCGGTGGCAATTTGTCCGTTGCAGATGCCTTCAAGCAGCACCTCTTCGTGGCCGCGAATGATGGCAATGATGGTGCGGAAACGGGCGTTTCTGCTTGTTTTATCTGCTAAATTATGCAAAAGCAGGTCGATGTTGGCGTTGGCGTCTTTTGCATCACCTGCATAACGCGCGGTGTGTACGCCGGGCGCGCCGTCGAGGGCTTCCACTTCCAGGCCGGTGTCTTCGGAGAAACAATCATAACCGTATTTTTCCTTGACGTAGCGGGCTTTTAGCAGGGCATTGCCTTCGAGCGTATCTTCTGTTTCTTCAATTTCTTCAAGACAGCCGATGTCGCGCAGGGTCTTGACGCTGTAGGCGCCGCCGAGGATTTGCTCTACTTCACGGGCTTTGTGGGGGTTGTTGGTGGCGAATACGAGGATTTGCATGGTTGACGGTGGACGGAGAACGGTGGACGGTGGACGGGAGACGGGAGACGGTGAATGGGTGCAAAAAAAGGGAAAAAGTGGGGGAATTTTACATAATTGATCGTTTTGTAATCCGGCTTTATCGAAATTCGTTCCGGGCTGATCGAAGGGGATTGTGGGAGGTTAAATTTTGTTGCAACTTTGTTTCTTAAAATTTGATTGCATGACGCCTTATAAAAATTACTCGAACCATAATACCTGGACAGACCGCATGAAAAAGGGCGGTTTATATGTGGCCGTGGCTGCCTCTTTAGGCGCTCAAATGAGCTGCGGCGGCGGCGGCTCCGATTGGGAACAGGTAACGGTTTATGAAACAACCAAAGGTGTTGTCACAACGATGGAAGAAACCGAAGCGGGCCAATTTGTGATCGCCGACGAGCAAGTGGTAGATAACAAAGCCGATTCACGCGTGATCGTAAAACACCTGAACGGGAAGGTGGATTCGCTGACCTTAGAGCAGGCCAAGGGCTTGGTGCAAAGCCAGGATACCGTATCAAACACGCAAGAAGCAAACAACTATCAGCATCGGCGCGGCGGTGGCATTGGTGAGGTATTGTGGTGGGGATCAATGGGTTATATGATGGGCCGCAGTTTCAACAGCCCGATTCGATCCAATTTTTACCGCGACGATGATCGGCGCACGGGCGGTGGATTTTACGGCGGCGGATACCGCGCAGGTACGAGCACAGCCGAGGCGTTGCGCAGCACGGCCATCAGCAGAACGGAAATGCGCCCGGTGAGCGGCCGTAGCGGATTTTTCCGCGGATGGGGGGGTAGCGCGCGCGGGTAACGAACCTTTTTACCAGAACACAAACGATGCAAAAACAAGCAATTAGCCAACTTCCGAACAAGGTGTTTCAGGAACTTGGCTGGGACTACTTTATATCAGAAGATGCTGCGGATTATCTGACCAAGGAACTCGTGGTCATTTCAGATGCGGAACGCGAGGCTTTTTATCAGGCCGGAAACCGCTTGTATGAACTGTTTGCCCAAGCTGGCGAACATATTTTGCAACACAACCTGCTCAACCAATTGGGCATTCCGAGAAACCTGCACGATATGATCCGCCTGAGTTGGGAAGACGACCGGCATTTGCACCTGTTCGGACGTTTTGATGTGGCTGGCGGCGTGGATGGTTTGCCGATTAAAGTGCTGGAATTCAATGCTGATACGGCGACCTTATTGCCGGAAACGTCCATTTTGCAATGGGCGCAACTGAAAGCAAACGGTATTCCGGAAGAAAGGCAGTTCAATTTTGTGTATGAGGCGCTGATTGATAATTTTAAACGCCTGCGGGAACTTAATCCCACGCGCGAGGCCGCGATCCTGTTTTCTACCCTGCGCGATGCCCCGGAGGACGACAACAATGTGTCGCTGCTGATGGAAGCGGCTAAAGAAGCGGGCTTTGAAACGGGTTTCAGTTATATCGACGAAGTGACATTTTCGGACGTTACCGGGATTTTCGGCAAAAATGCCAACGGCCAAGCCTTGCAATTTCCCTTTTGGTTCAAATTAGTGCCCTGGGAATACATCGCTTTTGATGAGCCGGAATTGTGTATGATGCTGACGAACATCATGCGTAAAGACTTGTGCGTCATCCTTAATCCGGCTTACACGTTGATGTTTCAAAGCAAGGGTATTTTGAAATTTTTATGGGATTTGAACCCGGATGAGCCACTATTACTGGAGACTTCTTTTAAGGAGCCTATCGGCCGCACGGGCTACCCTTTTGTGCAAAAGGTATTTTTCGGTCGCGAAGGCGCTAACGTGACGGTGTATGATGACATTGGCCTGCCGGAAGAGGTGCGCGACGGGGAATACGAAGCGCAACCCAGTGTATATCAAGCTTATGCGCAATTGGCCCGCGATGCGGAAGGGCAGTATTATCAGTCCGGGATTTTCTTTGCATACGAGGCTTGCGGGATGGGATTTCGGCGGAGTGAGCGAAAGATTATTGATAACGGGGCGCAGTTCGTGGGACACGTTGTGGGGAATATCGAATAACGAACAGGGGAATATCGAATATCGAACAGATGAATATCGAATGTCGAAGTGGGGCGTTGCGCCGGGTATTTCGTGATATCCGGTGCAACGTCATTTGTACGAGCATTTTATGCTACATTTTCATCCATTTTGAGACAAAAGTCTCTTTCCCATCTGAAAGTTCCAGCATGTAAATGCCCGAATCCAACCAATCCAGATTCAAATTAAGCTCTTTTTCAAAGTTTAATGTCGTCTGATGAACGATTGAACCATTTGCGCTAAAAACTCGAAGCATCACACCGGATTGTATATTTCCCGGCATCTCAAAACGCAGGGCGCCCCAGGAAGGATTAGGGCCAACCAAAAAACTTTTTACCATACTAAGCGAATAAGTACCAACTGCACAAGAATCCTGCGATTCATACGCGCCAATATCTGCCAACTCAAATGCAATACGCGGTAGCCCATCCAAATCTGTTAAAATACTGAAAGATTGAGCAGGTTCATTGCTGCCTTGGTTTACACCCGGCGTGCATTTCTTTAAGTGAAAATCTGCATTGTTAGCATCCTCAAAAGCAGGGATTGTACCAAATAAATTATGTTGGCCGAAAGCGCCGGCAATGCCGTTATAAAGACCTAATTGCGTAAACTGGAAATTAATCATGTTAAAGTCAATATCAAAATCATAATAGTTTAGACTCTGCGGCGTATTGGAATAGAATAATGTAGCGCTTGCTCCAGGTTCTTGAAAAATACAATTACGTACACGCATTTTATTGAAATAAATATTTCCCGGATCTTGAAATATCGGATCCCATTGCTTTACCAGTATGTATTTCTTATTGTTGTAAAAAGTGCAATTAAAAATCTCCGTATTGGTCCAACTTTTTTTATTACTTGTTACGGCTATTCCGCCGCCATTGTTGGCAAAGACACAGTTGTATATGCGGGAATTGGCAGTAGATGGTTCCATGCCAGAACCAGCTCCAACGCTTATCGGAAAGTTAGGTGTAGAGGCCCCATAAATCGATATATTATTTAAAAATGTGCAATTTGAAATAACCGTATTTAATTCGCTCCCATTCGACACAATAATTTGAACATTTCTATCACCTGCTTCCTGATTATTCAAAAAGCGACAATTATGCACGAGGCCTGTCATTTGGGTGGAATTGGCGCCGAAGATATAGAATGCAGCACCATCACTTGTTCTACTTCGGTTTGCTTCAAATACGCTGTTGGTAATTTTGAAATTTAAGTCAGCATGAACGCTCATTCCGTAATCAAGGTAACTAAAACCGGCTCCATTAAGCGCTTTATTTTGTAGAAAAATACAGGAATCAATACTCAAATTCGTGCTGACGGAATCCTCATGTCTAACTGAATAATAAATGCCTCCACCTTCCCAGGAAGAATCACGCTCAAACAGGCAATTTAGAAATTGATAATTGGATGAACGTGGCTCCAATATCGCTACACCACCGCCCCATCCCCTTGAGGCCCAATTGTTGATGAACTTACAATTTTGCCAACGCAATGTATCCAATTGAAGTGTTGGCCCTTTTTTGTAAATTGCTCCTCCATAATTCACAGCACGATTATTTTCAAATATGCAATCGCGAAAAACGGGGTTAATCAGATTCGTATCCTGCCCGGAAAAATTGCTATTGATCCAATCAATTGCAATGGCGCCGCCGCCTTCATACGCTTTATTATCCGTGAACCGACAATTGGATATGAGCGGTTGCGCGTTAGCAACGCCAGGCTTGCCTAATAATAACATGCCAGCCCCGACATTATTATAAGGAAAAGATTCGATTGGATCTTCACAATTCCCATTTTTGATGGAAAAACCGTCTAACCTGGTATTTCCATCCAAGCCCTCCCCGATTAGAACATGGTAAGAATTATCACTTTCCACACCCATTTGCCCAATATCCCCACTCAAAACGGTTTCATTAAGCTTAGGATTACGTGCAGACTCCGAAACTTCCGTCCCAATAAACCCACCCAATAAACGAACGCCGCTTACTAACTGGAAGGATTTGTATTGATTAGCATCATTAGCGGGTAAATATGTCCCTTTTGCAACCCAAATTGCATCGCCATATTGTGCAGAAGCAAGCGCCTGTTGCAAATCGGGAAAGGCAGTTTGCCAGCTTAACCCATTTTGAAGACTTCCGGAAGCCTGTTGATTTACGTACCAGACCTGTTGTGCGTTCAAAGAAAAAGGCTGCAAACAATAAAGAAAAACTAAAACGAAGCAGTATTTCATGGGTATTATTAGTTTACGGGTGAAGTAATAGTCAATCCGCAAGAATAGTTTATTTCAGAAATACGATACCAAACGCCCGCTTGGTAAGCGCGCCTCCCTCGGCAGATGTTTCGCTGCGCTCAACATGACAACAGCGCCCGGCATCTTCCGATACCCGGCGCTGTTCTCCCGTTCGTTATTCGATATTCGTCTGTTCGTGATTCGATATTCATCAGTTCGTTATTCGATATTCTCTAATATCCGAAAATATCTTCCAGCGTCAGTTCCTCTACCTTGCCGATTTTCTTAAGGTATTCAAAATCAATGTGTTGTTTATCGCCAAGAATCATCCAGGTGTAGTTGCGGCCGCGCACGTGGTTGCGCTGGTAGAGCAGCAGGTCTTCCGGTTGAGCGCTTTGCAGCACGCTAAAGGTATCGGTGCGCAGGTCATGGTTCAGGAAGCCCCGGTCGCGGTTGGCGCGCCAAGTCCAGTAGATGTCCGACTTTTTGATGCGGCCGGCAGCGATTTGTTTCAGCACGCTTTGGCGCGCATGTTCCATTTGCGACATGGACACAGGCATGTTTTCCATAATGGCCTCAAAGGCTTCCACGGCGTCGCGGAGTTTGTCGGGTTGGGTGCCGACATAAGCCTGGAGGAAATGGGGTTTGTCGCGCCGGGATGGGTTGGCGGCAAAGGCATAAGCCGAATAAGCCAGCGCTTTGGATTCCCGGATTTCCTGGAATACAATGGACGATAAGCCGTAGCCGAAATATTGGTTGTACCATTCCGAAAAAATGTACTCATCAAGGCTGAATTTGGGCGTGCCTTTTGAAATCAGCAGCAATTCAACCTGCACCATCGGGAAATTAACGAAGTAAACCTTGTCCTTTTTTACCCCAATTTCCTTGTATTTCTTTGCCGGAAGCGGCTTTTTAAGCGTTTCGTTGATCGGGTGTTGTTGTTTTAATGTTTTTGCGACCGTTCGGATGCCTTTGCCGCCATAGTAAAATACTTCGTGGCGGAATCCGCACAAATCGCGCAGCAAATTGGTCAGTTCTTCGGCGGTAACTGCCAGCAATTCTTCCTTCGACAGTTTATCAGAGAACGGCGACACCCGGCCAAATTTGGCAAACGCAGCCATCGCTTTGGTCAGGATGCTGCGTTTGTCCATTTTTTCATTTTCCCGACGTTTCAGGATGTCGGCGATCATATTGGGCAGGGCATCGCGGTTCGGTTGCGCGTCAGCGAGCAGGTGCTCCATGAGGGTCACGCCGGCTTCAAAGGATTCTTCCAAACCGGTAAGGGTCAAATACAAGTGATCGTCTTGGCAATTGGCCGAAAAATGCACCCCAAGTCGGTAAAAAGCCTGCTGCATCTCCGTCGAGGAATACTTGCTGGTACCCAGGAACGGAATAAAAGCAGCCATCAACGACAACTTGCGGTCGCTGAGACGGCCCATGTCGAAAATGTAGTACAAACGGAATAATTGACTGTCGCGCTCCTGTACGATTTTGAGTTTCACACCCGATCCAAGTGAGGCATTTTTAATCACTTTTTTGAAATCCAGGAATTGCGGTTCGATTTCCGGCGCTTGCTGGGCGAGAAAATCTGCGGCATACGTGGAACTATCTGTGCGGTTTACCTCAATTGGGGTAATAGGCGGTTTTTCCACCTTCATTACGGAATTGTCGACGCCGGTGTGTTTGTACACTACAGCGTAATTGTCGGCGCGGAGGTATTTTTGGGCAAATGCAACCACATCCGCCTTGGTAATTTTGGATAATTTATCCCAACGGCGCACCATATCGGGCCATTCCACACCAGACACAAAGGCGGTGGTAATGGCGCCCGCGCGGCCCTGACTTTTTTCAAACTCCTTGATTTCGGAGAGTTTCATGTCTTTCAACACCGCTTCCGGCAACCAGTCTTCAAAGGCGCCGTTGCGCAGGTTTTCAATTTGTTGCCACATCAGTTTCTCAACTTCCGCCAGCGATTGCTCTTCGCGGGGTTTGCCGTGCAGGTACAAACCGCTGTAATCTTCAAAAATGCGCGGATAAGCATACGCCTCCAGCAATTGCTGCTTTTGAATCAAGTTTAGGTCGAACAAACCAGCCTGGTAGTTGTGCAAAATGCCGGAAATCAAAGGCAACATCATAGCTTCTTCCGAATTGGAATTGCCGAAACGCCAGCCCATTTCCACCCAGGACGCTTCGGTGCCGTACACATCGAGTTGCTTGCGGGAGGTGAGTTCAGGTTGTGGATCGAACTTAAACGGCGGAATGGGTTTTGTGCTAAACTGGCCAAAATACTGCTCCGCCATTCTTACGGCTTCTTCCGGATCAAAATCGCCGCAAAGCACGATGGCCATGTTGTTCGGGACGTAATATTGATCGAAAAAGCGGTAAATATTGGTTTGGGACGGGTTTTTCAGGTCTTCGCCGCGGCCCAGGGTGGTTTGCGTCCCGTATGGGTGCGTGGGCGTGAGCGTTTCCTGCATGGCCTTGATGACCTTGCGGAAATCGCGGTCCTGGCTGATGTTGTATTCTTCAAAAACCGTTTCTAATTCGGTGTGAAACAGGCGCAAAATAGGGCGACGGAAGCGCTCGAATTCCAGTTCAAACCAGCGTTCGAGTTCGTTGGACGGAATGTCGTTTACATATACCGTTTGTTCCACCCAGGTGTAGGCGTTGGTGCCTTTTGCGCCGATGGCGCTTACTAATTTGTCGTATTCATTGGCGGCCGCAAATTTGGCCGCTTCAAAGGAAAGTCGGTCGATTTCGGCGTAAAGGGTCTTTTTTTTCTCCGGGTCCTGTTCTTTTCGGTGGTTTTCAAACAGCACTTCAATTTGGTCCAGCAAGGCTTTTTCCTTGGGCCAATCGAGGCTGCCGAGCCGGTCGGTGCCCTTGAACATCATGTGTTCAAAATAGTGAGCCAGGCCAGTAGTGTCGGCGGGATCGTGTTTGCTGCCGGCGCGCACCGCTATTTCGGTGTACACGCGCGGCTCGTCCTTGTTGACGGAAAGAAACATTTTGAGACCGTTCGACAGGGTGTGTTGGAGCACTTTAATGGAGTCTCCCGGCGTGGTTTTGAACTTGATAGGTGAAGGCGCTATATGATTCATGGTTTATTTGTCTGTGTTTAATGAAGGGAAGTGGCGTATAAACTCCGTCGCAAAAGGTTTTGTGTAAATTATCTCGATTATTTCAAGTTTCAATGCACAAAACCTGTTGCTTTGGCGTATAAACAAGCCTAAACGGCAAAGGTTGGTAATCTGGGTTTGTTTCGGGTTTAATATTGCAAATCCATGATCTGCGTATCGCCGAAACCCCGCGTGGAAATAACGTACAAATGGTTAAATTCGTTTTCGGGAATATTTTTGAAATCGGCTTGCGGTTGCAGGCGATTTAGCAACTGCGGTACGGAACTGCGCAGGCCGATATAAATGTATTGTTTGCCGCCGCCTTCCGTGAGCAGGTTTTCAATCCAGTTGTTTTGGGAATCCGGGTAAAATATTTCCTGGGGCGGGTCGCCGGCATAAAGTCGAACTGCCTCGGCGGTTTCGCGGGAACTTTTATAAGCTGTAGTGCAAATACGGTTGATGCGGGCATCGTCAAACACCTTTCCTAATTTTTCGGCGCGGGCTTTACCTTCGGCGCTCAAACTGGAGTCTGGCGCGTTATTGTCAGTCTTTTCGCAATGACGGACGGCGTATATGACGATGGTCTTCGGGTCACTAAAGCCGGGAATTTCTTTTTCAGAACCGTCGGCAAAGCGTACTTTTCCGACGGCAGAAATGGATGTAACAGGTGTGGCGCTTTGGTAGTTTCCGGAGCATTGTACGCATAATATGGTGAGAACCAGCAGCATAGATGCTGAGATACTTCCCCGAATGCGCTTATTTGGGTGTGGATTAATGTTCATGTTGTTTGTGTAATTTAGGACAATTGCTTTGGCGTATAAATACTCCGCCGCAATTGGTTTGGTGGAAATTATCCTGAGTGTTCAAAACCATTGCTTTGGCGTATAAAAGCGCAAAAATTGGGTTTTAATCGGGACTTCGCAAGTTTTTAGGCGAATAGAATGTTGAAAGATGAAATGTTGTTATTATTAGCGTTGAATATTGTAGGGGTTATTTTTATACCAGGATTAAAGTGGGTTTGAAGATTTTCAGGATGGATTAAATTGATTTTCAATAGATTAGAAGACATCCATTTTCAGAACCACTTTGCGCTGGCTATAATCGGGTGTTATGCGCGTTTGGATCGGGCGTTGCCCGCGTTTTAATCCTCCGTTTTTCCGTTTTAATCGGGCGTTGCCCGATTCTGTTGATTGCGCCCCTTTGGGGCTTTGGTACATATATCGGTATTTGGCAGGTTATGAGGTGACGATGTACACGCTTTTTTGACGTAAATTAATCAAAAAAACCAGTTCTTGCTGTATGTCTATTCGACCATTGATATTGTTATTCGGGTTAATGACCGGCGCCCCGATGCTTGCCCAATCCGTTTCGGGTGATCCTGCTGCTAAATGCGCGCCTGATCTGTTGGCGCAATACCGGTCGACGGAGGATGGCCTTTCCATTTCGGTGGTCTTGTCGTTGACCGATCTTGAGGCGTTTGAACGGTGGTTATCGGTTACTGAACTTCCTGTGCAGGTGCGTGCGCGCTACGCCCCTGCGCAGGTATTAGCGCTGCAATGCGACGTGTTGACCTTTCGAAAATTTGTGCTGCCGAACCCGATGGTGCTATTTGCCGATCTTGAAAAAACAGCGGCTTTTAATGAATTAAAAGTACCGGGACAAAATCTTAATTTAAACAAAATCAATCGTTTACAATCCGTAACCAGTCCGCATCCGGGACAAGGACAAACCGTTTCGCTCAAGGAAAACCTGTTTGATACCACTGATATTGACCTGCGCGGTAGAATGATATTGCCTGAAAAAACAGCCGGAACCAGCCTGCATGCCAGTTTTATGGCGACCCTGATCGGCGGAACAGGCACCAGCGACGTGGGCGCGCGCGGCGTGGCGGATGGTTGCCGCTTTACCCATTCGGATTTTGCCGTGTTGCTGCCAGATGCGGATTCGGTGTATGGGCAATATCAGGTTTCGGTACAAAACCATTCCTACGGCGTGGGTGGTACCGATTTGTACGGCCCTGATGCGATGGCATACGACCGGAGTGTGGAAATACGGCCGGATTTATTGCATGTATTTTCGGCGGGAAATGAAGGTAACAGCGCAGGAAAATCAGTTGATTATCAGCAAATTACAGGCTATTCAAATTTGACAGGCAGTTTTAAAATGGCCAAAAACATCCTCACGGTGGGCACCTTGGATTCCTTTGCAAACGTGGTATCATATAGCTCGCGCGGACCAAGGTATGACGGTCGCATAGGCCCGGATTTAATGGCGTTTGGGCAGGACGGCAGTTCGGGTGCGGCGGCCTTAGTATCGGGAACGGCCTTGGTTTTGAATGAACAATATGCCCTGACGCATGGCGGAACAGCGGCCCCCGCAGCGCTTTTAAGGGCCGTTTTGCTGAATAGCGCGGATGATATTGGTCGGCCGGGGCCTGATTTTGAAACGGGATTCGGGAATTTGAATGCTTATCAGGCATATAAAACGCTGGATCAGGGGCAGTTTTGGGCGGGTAAATTATCGGCTCATAAAGTTGACACGTTTTGGATGGAATTGCCGCCGGATTTGGCGCAATTTAAGCTTACGCTGGCTTGGGATGATCCGCCGGCATTGGCGGGCGCGGTTAAATCGCTGGTAAATGACCTTGATTTGCGGCTGATTGGGCCGGATGGGAAAACGACCTTACCTTGGGTTTTAAATGCTGCGCCAAATGTGGATTCGCTGCGTTTAAACGCTGTGCGCGGCCGGGATACCTTGAACAATGTTGAACAACTAAGTGTAGCACACCCCGCGCCGGGCATATACGCGTTGTTGGTGGAAGCCGATGATTTACAAGGCGAACAGCCGTTTTATTTGGCCTATCAATATGCGCAGCATGGAAATTTTGAATGGACTTGTCCGCTGGAGACAGACTGGATTTTTGGCGGCCAAACGGCGGTTTTGTATTGGGAAACTAGTTTGCCTGCACAGCCCGGCCGTTTGGAATATCGTTTAGAAGATCAAACCGAATGGACTTTTATTGATTCCGTGGCGGATATTCACACAAGCGGATGGCGGTGGCTGGCACCCGATACGCTTGCGCAGGCGCGGGTTCGAATGGTGTTGTCTGGCGGCTTAACTTTTGAAACTAAAATGTTGATTTCCAAAGCATTAAATTTAAAAGTTGGATTAAATTGTCCGGATTCGCTTTTGTTTTACTGGCAAAATGCAGCCCCAAATGCGCGGTATCAACTATACGGTTTAGGCGTCAAGTACATGGAACCTTTGTTTGAAATGCCGGATACGCAGGTCGTTTTAAACAAACAACAATTCCCGCAGCAACGATTTGCCGTTGCGCCGATTCTGGCGGGTAAAACGGGCGCACGCAGCAGCGCGCCGGATATTGCGCAGCAAGGAGCCGCTTGTTATTTGAACAATTTTTTTGCAGAATTAAATACGGATGAACAAGTTGCGCGCTTGTATTTGGACATCGGAACCATGTATGGATTGGACTCGGTTGCTTTTGAAAAAATGACGGGTTCGGGGTACGCGTTACTTGCGGCTGTTTATCCGGCAAATGCGCTCCATTTTGAGCAGGCTGATGCCGCACCGACGCCGGGCACCAATTATTACCGGGTCAGGTTGACGCTGAAGAACGGATTGGTACTTTATAGTGACGTCGCCACGGTGTATTACCCAGGTCCGACAGGCTGGTTGGCGTATCCGAATCCGCTCGGCAAGGATGGCTTGTTGACCGTGCTGACGAACCGGCCAGGTGAGACGACCTTGAGGCTTTTTGATGTTGCGGGAAGGCAATTGGGGAGTCGAAATTTGGAGGATCTGTATTCGGTGGCGGATTTAGGGAATTTGCCGAAGGGGCTGTATTTTTATGAAGTAAGGGTGGGCGGCGAAGTCTTTATAGGCAAGATAATTCGTTGAAAATAAATTAGTTGCATCTAAATATTCATCTTTCGATCTCTGAGTAAAAGTACCTTCGTAATCCCGAACAAGGTTTTCCTGATTTTAAGAATAGCCAATATGAAGGTTAAGATCATAACCCAAATTGTCGCATCGGTTTCTAATATAGAGCTATATTTGCGAAACATTCGCGACGACGGCAAAAGCCCTTAAAATCAGTTCCGAAAAATAAAAAAGTGAGTCGATGATTAAAGACATTATACAACAAAACGAAAATACCACACCCAACAGCCAACAATTGGCCGTATTGAAAGAACATTTTCCTGCTTGCTTTAAAACAGACGGCTCTTTTGATTTGGAACGTTTTAAGGCTGAAATAGCCGCTACAACCAATGTGGTACAGGAAGGTTACGAGCTAAAGTTTTTGGGTAAAAGTTATGCAAAGCTGTTGGCAAGCACGGATACCACCACTGTCATACAGCCCAATGAGGCACACAACAGCCTGCCGGAAAATGCCGACAGTGCAAACATTTATATCAGTGGCGATAACTTAGACGGCTTAAAGCACTTGCTCAAATCATACAATGGAGCCATCAAATGCATTTACATTGACCCGCCATACAATACCGGTTCTGATGGCTTCGTGTACTTCGATAACTTCAATTACACCAAAGAGAGCTTGCAGGAAAAACTAAGTGTAAGCGAAGAAGAAGCGGAACGTATTTTGGAACTTACGAAACGCGGCTCTGCCTCCCACTCTGCCTGGCTCATGTTTATGTACAGCCGCCTGCTGTTGGCAAGGGATTTACTAAGCGATGATGGCGTGATTTTTATTTCGATTGACGATAATGAGCAGGCGAACCTGAAACTGCTGTGTGATGATGTGTTTGGGGAAGAGAATTTAATAACACCTCTTTATTTGCAAGTTAGATTTGCAGGAAAAACACTTGTTGAAGATGCGGAAATTCAAAAGGTTGTTGAAATAGTCTATGTTTATAAGAGACAAACAGGAACTCGTTTAATTAAAGAATCTGTTGACTACGATATTGAAAAATTTAAGTATAAAATAATTGAAAAAGGAGAGCCTACGACCATAGTTTTAGGTGATAAACAGGTTGATATTTTCACCAAAGGAAACTATGAAATTGTTGATGATGGATCGTCATTAAATAACTTAAAGGAAATATGGGCTACTGGTAAAATACTGGATGGTAATTCATCTGGTCGATTCTTCCGTGATCATTTGATAGGTAGAGAGAAATTTGATGGTTTAGGTACTCTATATAAAGTATCTGGGATTGGAGACGATCAATACTCGTATAGATATTTCACGGGGCCACAAAAAGCGAGTGCAACAAAAGGGAAATATTTTCAAGGTGTGCCAAAAGAGGTTTTGGTAAATTTCGAAAGTAAAGAAAAGAATATACCGATACCCAATTTTGAAAATTATGCTGAAGATTTTGGAAATATAAGGCATGAGGGAAATATTGATTTTCGCAATGGTAAAAAACCAACAATCTTACTTGAAAAACTTATTAATTACGTTGTGGAGAAAGATTCAGAAGCCACAATTGTCGATTTTTTTTCGGGATCAGCCTCAACAGCACATGCAGTATTACAATTGAATGCAAAGGACAGTGGCAATCGTAAATTTATTGCTGTCCAATTGCCAGAAGTTTTATCTCCAGATAATCCTGCACAGAGGCCATATTTTGATTTTCTACAGGAATTAAACTTGCCCACCACATTAGACTACATTGGCATCGAACGCCTTAAACGAGCTGTAGCCAAAATAAAAGAAGATTATCCAGACAAACTACTAGACCTCGGCTTCAAGCACTTCATACTTTCCGAACCTAACCAAAACACATTGGATAAATTATACAGTTTTGATAAGGCGGGATTATTGGCCGACACCAGTATTTTGGATGATTTCGGCAAGCCCACCATTTTGGCAACCTGGCTTAATGCCGATGGATATGGGCTTACGATCAATGCAGAAACCATTGATTTGGCCGGCTACACTGCTTATTATTGTCAAAAGCATTTGTACTTGATAGACGGCGGTTTTACCTTGGAGAGTATGAAAGCCCTGCTGCGTAAATACGATGCGGAAGGACATTTCAATCCTGAGAACCTGGTACTGTTCGGCTACAGCTTCCCGGATTGGAGCATCAATGACATGTTAGAGCAAAACCTCCGCATCCTGAACGATGGAGAGAAGAATTTAAAAATCAACTTCACAGTAAGGTACTAAGGGCTATGGAACTGATCTTAAAAAATGATTTGCCCCATCAGGTAAAGGCTTATACCGCCATCGCCAATGCTTTGAGTGCGGAATTGATACAGAAAAATAGCCTGTATTATCAAAATCCTACGCTGCTTTTAGACAGAGAGGCCCTGATGGCCAATATGGCTCAGGTACAAAAAGACAATGCGATACCAGTTGAATACAAGGCATTCAACGAAATAGGCAGCTACCTGAACTTAGATATCAAGATGGAAACCGGTACCGGCAAAACTTATGTGTACACCGCTACCATGTTTGAGCTGCACAAGCGTTATGGCATCAATAAATTTATTGTATCAGTGCCTACCCTGGCTATTAAAGCAGGCGCCAAGCAGTTTATGCAGGATGGCTATACCAAACGCCATTTCAAAGACCAATGCGGCTACGGAACAGAACTGGATGTATTAGTATTGGAAGCGACTAAAAAGAAAAAAGGCAAGAACTACTTCCCCAGTGTGGTGCGGGAGTTTGTAGCAGGGAGCAGCCAGAATACCAATAAAATTTATGTGTTGCTCACGAATATGAGTTTGTTGGGCGGCACCTCAAAATTATTGACCGATACCTACGATTACGGCGTGGAAGGATTCTACAAGCCCATTGAAGGCATAAAGGCTACGAAGCCGTTTGTAATTATTGATGAACCGCATCGTTTCAAAAAAAAACAAAAAGCATACGAGTTCATTGAGCAAAATATTTGTCCACAAGCCATCATCCGCTTTGGGGCAACCTTCCCGGAAACAGAAACCGGCAAAGGGAAAAGTAAAATAACGCGGAAAGATTATCAGAACCTGTTGTATAATTTAAACTCTTTTCAGGCATTTAACCAAAACCTGATTAAAGGCATTGCCAAAGAGCATTTCGAGCCGGTGAGCAAAAAGCAGGATAAGGTAAAAATCATGAGCGTCCAGAGCAAAACATCTGTACGTTTTAACCTCATTCAAAAGGAAGGGCCAACCAAGACCTTTGAGTTAAAGAAAGGCGATAGTTTGGGCTTGATCGCCCCTGAATTAGAGGGGATTGTGATAGACGGCATAACAAGCAGCAGCGTAGAGTTGTCGAATGGGCAAGTGAAATCGACCGGCGAAGAATTTAGCACCGACATTTATTCCAGTTCTTACCAGGAAAGCATGATTCGGCTTGCCTTGGAACGTCACTTTGAAACAGAAAGAATCAATTTCGGCAGAAACAACAAGATTAAGACCTTGGCCCTCTTTTTTATTGATGATATTTACTCGTATCGTGTAAATGAAGGGCAGGAAAAGCAACCATATCTTAAAGTAACGTTTGAGAAATTGCTGGCTGAAAAAATTGATGCCGTCATTCCTACACTCACGGAGCAAGAAAAGGAATACAAGGATTACTTATTAGCATCAAAAGCGGATTTGAATGCTACTCATGCGGGGTACTTTTCACAGGACAATAGTAGCTCTGATGAAGCCATCGCACAGGAAGTACAAGAAATTTTATATGAGAAGAAAAAACTACTTGCAATCAAAGATGAACAGGGAAAGTTTAGCACCCGCAGGTTTTTGTTTTCCAAGTGGACATTAAAAGAAGGCTGGGACAACCCGAATGTTTTCACCATAGCAAAACTTCGCAGCAGTGGCAGTGAAAACAGCAAAATTCAGGAAGTCGGCAGGGGTTTGCGTTTACCGGTGGATGAATTCGGCAACCGAATTTCCAATGAGGATTTTAAACTCAACTATGTTATTGATTTTACCGAAGCAGATTTTGCAGAAAAGTTGGTACATGAAATCAATGCAGACATACCACAAGGATTTACCATTACAGATGAACAGATTACCAAGGCGGCTTTAAAACGCGATATAGATCCTGACGATCTGGTTATAGAACTACTCAGTAAAAAATATATTGACCGTAAAAATAATATCAATGCAGCAAACAGCGAAAAGTTCTTTGAGGAATACCCGGAGTTTGCGGTAGGCTTGCAAAAAGGCAAAGTAGAAGACCGCAATAAAAAGAAGGAAAAGAAAATCAAAATCCGTCAAGCGGTTTATGCTGAAATGAAAAGGCTTTGGGAAGAAATAAACAGCAAATACATTTTGCATTATGAGCGCGTAGAACAGGATAATTTTCTTTTTAATGAGTTGTTGGATTTATTCAGGAACGGCACTTTTACGGATACCTATATCACCACCAAGCGGGATGAATTAAATGCAACAGGAACAAGGGCTTATGTGAATGAAGGCGCCGTGATTCAATTTAAAATTAATAAGCCCTTGCCTTACAATGATTTTTTAAAGCGCATCAATCGACAAACAAACCTGTCTATTCAATTGCTTCACTCCGTGTTGTCTGAATATGCAAAAGAAAATAATATTCAATCGGAAAAAATTAATGAACAAAGTGCAGTCAATTTTATAAAACTGTTCCAAGATTGGAAGGTGGATAAATTGGGTGGAAGGTTCAGTTATTCAAAAGCCAATCTTCCATTGAAGGCAACCGCTTTAAATTTTTCAGATGGAACCCCCAAATCTGAAATTACACAAGGTATTATTGGTACAAAAATTATTGAAGGAGAGCCTTCTGCGAAATACCTGTATGATGTGTATGCGTATGACTCACCTTTGGAAAAGGAGAATCTAAAGGTAGATGGTATTCAGGAAATTATTGTTTTCGGTAAAATACCCAAAAACAGCATTGCCATTCCAACCATTACAGGTCAGTCATACAGCCCTGATTTTATGTATGTTGTAAAGAAGGCAAATGGCGAAAAAATCCTGAATGTAATTGTGGAAACCAAAGATGTTGAAAATCAGACTTCGCTGAGGGGGACTGAAAAAGCCAAAATTGATTGTGCAAAGGTTTTCTTTAACCAATTAACAATTGATGGTTACAAGGTGGAATTTAAAACACAGTTGAATAATAAAATGATCAAACAGATTATTGATGAAGTTGTGCAATAGAAACTAAAAATTTAAAAATTAACGGTTTATGCTTGTAAAAAAATCAATAAAACTGTTTTTGCTTTTTGTACTGACCAATTTTATTTGCCTAAAAAGCGTGTGCCAAATAAACCATGTGGAACCGCTCAACTGGTTTGTCGGTATGAAAAATCCCAAGTTGCAATTGCTGATTAATGGGAATGATATCGGCGAATCAACACCGCAAATAAATTACCCCGGCGTAAGCATCAAAAAAGTAAGTAAAGCCGATAGCAAAAATTATCTTTTTATTGATTTAATCATCGCAAAAACTACAAAACCCGGTACATTTCCCATCCGTTTTACTAAAAATGGGAAGACGGTAGAAACGTACAATTACACCCTGGCAACAAGGCAACAGGATGCCTCAAAATTTAAAGGCTTCGATGCATCCGATGTTATTTATTTGATTGTTCCCGACCGGTTTGCAAACGGAGATTACAACAATGACGTAGTGGATGGAACCAAAGAACACAAGATCGACCGCAATTTTCCGGGCGGAAGGCACGGCGGCGACATTCGTGGCATCATCAGCAACTTAGACTATATCAAAAACATGGGTTTCACGGCTATTTGGCCCACGCCCATGTTGGAAAACGATATGCCCGGTTATTCCTACCACGGGTATTCCATCACCAACCATTACAAGGTTGATCCGCGCTACGGCACCCTCGACGATTACAAGGAATTGTCCGTAAAAATGCGTGAAAAAGGGATGAAACTCATCTTTGACGAAGTGCTCAACCACATTGGTTCCGGTTATTGGTGGATGAATGACCTGCCTTTTAAAACTTGGCTCAACTATCCGGACCAATACACGCAAACCAATCATCGGCGCACGACCAACCAGGACTTGTATGCGTCCAAATACGACAAAGATTTAATGACAAATGGCTGGTTTGACAAAACCATGCCCGACATGAACGGACAGAATCCTTTTATGTCGAACTATTTGATCCAAAACACGATCTGGTGGATTGAAACGCTGCAATTAGGCGGCGTAAGACAGGATACTTACGGGTATTCCGATAAAACGTTTCTGCAAAACTGGAGTTGTTCCATTATGAACGAATACCCCAACTTCAGTATCGTGGGTGAAGAATGGAGCACCAACCCTTTAATCACGTCTTATTGGCAAAAAGGAAGGACAAAACATGACGGCTATGAAGGCTGCTTAAATACGGTGATGGATTTTCCCATTCAGGCGGCATTGGTGCAATCCTTAAACGGGGAGGAAGGTGAATCCTACAATGCGCCCTTCACAAAGTTATACGAGGCGCTTGCTAATGATTTTGTTTATCCCAATCCCAATCAAATCTTGGTAATGGGCGACAATCATGACATGGACCGCTTGTTTATGCAATTGAAACAGGATGTGGGGTTAACCAAAATGGCCCTGACTTATTTGTTGACCATCCGCGGTATCCCGCAAATTTACTACGGTACCGAAATATTGATGGATAATACGCCGCACCACAAAAACGACGGCTTGATACGTTCCGATTTTCCCGGCGGATGGAAAGATGATCGTGCAAATGCGTTTACCGGCACAGGATTGAATGCAGATCAGCAGCAGATGCAGGATTATCTAAAGCAATTACTGAACTGGCGCAAAAACAATCCGGTCATTGCGAAAGGCGAACTCTTGCATTTTGCGCCGTTTGATGGCGTTTATGTTTATTTCCGGTACAACAAGGATAAAATTATCATGGTTGTCCTGAATAAAAACAATACCGCGACCACCATTGATACGAATCGTTTTGCGGAAATTTTAAAAGGCAAAACAAACGCTGTCAAAGTGTTATCCAATGAAATGGTTGATATTACATCAGGGGTGAGGGTTGGGCCGAAGTCGGCTACTGTATTTGAAATTAGGTAGCATCATCTTAGTGAAGAGGTGTCATCTTCGAGGCACGAGAAGGTGACATCTCTGAACGGAAGCGCTCACGTTATCTTCGTTTTGAGATGTCACCTCCTCCTTTGGTCGGAGATGACACCTCAAAACT
>JBAXTB010000529.1:0-3449 GCA_037130425.1 Bacteroidota bacterium | reverse complement strand
TCGGTTTTTCCACTCAAATCAGCAATATGGCCGATGATAGAAGCAGTCAGTTAATCATCGTTTTTATCGTGTTTTTTCTGCTGCTCAATTATCCCTTGTTGAGCATCGTCGATCGAAGCGATTTATGGTTCGGGATGCCCGTCCAATTCTTTTATATGTTTTTTATTTGGTTAGCCCTGATTGTCGTTGTAGGTTTGGTTGTCCGAAACCGCAAAAAGTAAGCATTTATGAGTTTGGGTGTTGTCGTCGGGTGTTCGCTCGCGTATATTTTCCTGTTATTTATGATTGCCTGGCGGGTGGATAAACGCGCCGACCGGGGCGCCAGCGTCGTCAACAATCCATATATTTATTCGCTTTCTTTAGCCGTTTATTGTACCGCCTGGACCTTTTTCGGGTCGGTGGGGCGGGCTTCTACCGGCGGGCTGACATTTCTGGGCGTTTATTTAGGTCCTACTTTGCTTGCGCCGTTGTGGTATATGCTTTTGCGCAAGATGATATTGATTTCCAAGAACTTACGCATAACTTCCATTGCTGATTTTATTTCTTCGCGCTACGGAAAAAGTTCTACGCTGGCCATATTGGTCACGCTGATTGCGGTGATCGGGATCGTGCCTTATATTTCCATTCAGTTGCGGGCCGTTATTTTTGGAATTAATATTTTAACCGGATATGACAAAGGCTTATCGGCCGACCAACATGCAATCTGGTACGACGCGGGTTTGTATGTGACCATTGCAATGGCCATTTTTACCGTATTTTTTGGAACCCGTAAAATTGATCCCAACGAGCGGCATGAAGGCTTGGTGGCTGCCATTGCGTTTGAAAGTTTAGTCAAATTGATTGCTTTTATGGCCGTCGGAATCTTCGTAACCTATTATTTGTACGACGGTTTCGGCGATTTATTTCAACAGGCCTCTGCACGTGCGGACACGGCGAGTTTGTTTTCTTTCCATACGGTAGGCGTATCGCCCATTGCCTGGAATATGCTGGTGATGTTGTCCTTATTTGCCATCATTTTGTTGCCGCGCCAATTTCACATTTCCGTGGTCGAAAACGGCTCGCCCAGGCACATTCCCAAGGCAATGTGGGTATTTCCCTTGTATTTGTTGCTCATTAATATTTTTGTGTTCCCGATTGCGTTGGCCGGAAAAATGATGTTTGACGCCTCGGTAAACCCTGATACGTATGTGCTCAGTTTGCCCTTGTTTCACGGGGCGCCCTGGCTGGCCTTGATTGCATTTATCGGCGGATTTTCAGCGGCAACAAGTATGGTAGTGGTGGAAAGTACGGCTTTGAGTATCATGTTTAGCAATCATATTGTGGTGCCCTTGCTGATAAAAACGCGCTGGTTGGATAAAAACCACGATTTGGTGAGCGGCGCTTCGAGATTGTTGGATATTCGGCGGGTGAGTATTTTGCTGATGTTGTTTTTGGCTTATTGGTACCAGAAAATTGTGGGTTCTACCTACGATTTGGTTTCAGTGGGGCTTATTTCATTTACAGCAGCGGCTCAATTTGCGCCCGCAGCCATCGGGGGCATGTATTGGAAACGCGCTACGGCACAAGGCGCTACGACCGGTTTGGTCATCGGGTTTTTGGTTTGGGCCTATTGTCTGCCTTTGCCGAGTATGGCCCAGGCCGGCTTGTTGCCCGCGTCCTTTTTGCAGGATGGCTTGTTTGGCATTCGTTTTTTGCGGCCTAATGCCTTGTTCGGACTGGACGGGCTTGATCCGATTACACATGCTGCTTTTTGGAGTTTGTTTTTAAATACCTGGGCTTATGCCATTGTTTCGTTGAATACCCGCCCATCCACGCTCAACCTGTTGCAGGCCGATATGTTTGTAAATATTCATAAGTATATCAGCAGCCAGGAGTGGGAAATTTTCAAACGGGAGGCCAAAATGGAGGATTTGAAATCCATGTTATCCCGTTTTTTGAGTGAAGCACGCACTGAAGCCATTCTTGATGAATTTGAAACAACCAATGGTATTTCCTTAGCGCATCAAAAAACAGCCCATGCTGATTTGATTAATTTTGCCGAGACCAAGCTCGCGGGCGCGATCGGGGCTGCGTCCGCGCGCTTGGTGATCGACAGTATTACCAAGCAGGAACCGATTACGTTGGATGAAGTGATGCGGATTTTGGAACAAACCAAAGAGGTAGTGGAGTATAGTAAATTAGTGGAAGCCAAGAATAATCAGTTGGAAGGGATGACCCGCCAACTCACCGCCGCCAATGCCCAACTCATGACGCTCGACCGCCTGAAAGCGGATTTCATCACCACCGTAACACATGAATTACGCACACCGGTGACGAGTATCAAGGCGTTGTCCAAGATCATGCTGGACTATCGCGCTGAATTGCCGCCGGAAAAAATAGAATCCTACCTGCAAGTATTGGTCAGCGAAAGCGAGCGCATCAGCCGACTTATCAACCAGGTGCTTGACCTGGAAAAACTGCAAAGCACCGGCGCCGATGTGCTCATGGAAAAGGCAGACCTGCGCAATATTGTGTTGCAGGTCGGGCAGTCGATGGAGCAATTGTTTCGCGAGCGTAGTATCCGTTATGCATGTACGGTACCTGAAACGCCGGTTTGGATAACTGGAAACTACGACCAATTGGTACAAATTTCCTTGAATTTACTGTCAAATGCCTCCAAATTCTGTGATCCGGGGGCCGGACTTATCAAATTACGGCTTTGGAGCGAGGGCGGGTTCGTTTACTTGCAGGTGGAAGACAACGGCCCCGGTATACCGCTTGCGGCGCGTGAACTGGTGTTTGACAAATTTACCCAATTGCACAGTGAGGAACTTGGCAAACCCAAAGGCACCGGTTTGGGCCTGTTTATCACCAAAACAATTGTTGAAAATCACCAGGGCAGCATTCGCGTGCTTGGGGAGGTCGGAAAAGGCGCAATTTTTGAAGTGAAATTGCCGCAATTAAACGACTAAATAGAGCCTGTATTTCAGGTCGATCCATAAAAAACTCAATTTTATTAGTGAAATGCAAGATTTTTCCTACTTTTATACCGAATTTTAAATATTAGCCGATTCAGTGCCATGATTACATCCGGGGATGCCAAAGTTTTGATTGTTGACGATGAGCCGAACATCGTACTGGCACTTGAATTCCTGCTGGAACGGGAGGGTTATCAGGTTAAAAAGGCCTACGACGGGCAGCAGGCGCTTGATGTCCTCATCACATTTGTTCCCGACATTATTGTATTGGATGTGATGATGCCCGGCATCGACGGTTTTGAAACAGCCAAACGTATTCGCAACAACCCGGCCCTTGAACTCACCAAAATTGTTTTTCTCACGGCCAAAGGCACCCAACGCGACAAAGAAACCGGCTACGCGAACGGGGCCGAGTACTATTTGATCAAGCCTTTTGACAATGAGGTGTTTGTGAGTACGATTAATGAGATTATGGCTTTTGGATAATTTCGC
>JBAXTB010000528.1:0-3454 GCA_037130425.1 Bacteroidota bacterium | reverse complement strand
CGGCATCGTGTTCCATTTTCACCCGCATCTTGCCCACCTTATTATGGCACAACGTTTTCCACAAAATCCGATTCTCACAACCAAAGACATAAAGCCCAGTCAACCTGGCTTTGTGGTGGAGTGCGTCCTGAATCCGGGTGTATTTCAATTTGAGGGAAAAACCTGGCTGTTGTTACGCGTAGCCGAACGTCCTGTTCAAAAAGAAGGTTTCATTTCTTTTCCGATCCTGCACGAAGACGGCAGCATGGAAATTCTGGAATTTGACAAAAACAGCCCCGATCTCAACCTCGCCGATGCACGCATGGTGGGATATAAAAACAAAACCTACCTTTCTACCATTTCGCACCTGCGCCTCGTGTGCAGCGATGATGGGGTAAATTTTTACGAACCAAACGATTTCCCGACCAAGATATTCGGTCAGGGCGCCCTCGAAACCTTCGGCATCGAAGACAGCCGGGTAAGCCGGATGGAAGGCGCCTACCACCTCACCTACACCCAGGTATCCGAAAACGGCGTGGGCGTAGGCTACATGCACACGCGCGACTGGCGCGATTTCCGCCGCGAGGGCATGATTATTCCGCCGCACAACAAGGATTGCGCCTTGTTTGAAGAAAAAATCGGTCATAAATATTATTGTTTGCACCGACCCTCCGGCATTGCCCTGGGCGGCAATTTTGTCTGGATCGCTTCTTCCCCCGATCTGCGACATTGGGGCGACCATCAATGCATCTTGCGCACCCGCGAGGGCTGGTGGGATAGCGCGCGTGTTGGCGCGGGCGCGTCGCCGATCAAAACGGAAGCCGGTTGGCTGGAAATTTACCACGGCGCTGATAATAACCATAGATATTGCCTCGGCGCCGTCCTGCTCGATTTAGCAGATCCCACCAAAGTGCTGGCGCGTTCGCATGATCCGCTGTTTGAACCCGTTGCCGATTATGAAAAAACAGGCTTTTTCGGCAATGTGGTCTTTACAAACGGCCATTTAGTCGACGGCGACCAAATCACCCTGTATTACGGCGCCTCCGACGAGGTCATTTGCGGCGCCACCCTGTCCATCGAAAGCATTTTATCTGACATTTTAACCACGGCCTAAGCGATGCTGCAAAAGTTGACCAATGAAATCCGTTTCTTCAACACCCACCCGCTCGGGATGCGGATGTTGTTGCTTACCAACCTGATTTATGCGCTGGTAATGCCCATTGTCGAACTGTTTGTCGGGGCGTATATCATGCGCAATTCTTCCGATATTAGTTTGGTGGTGATCTTTCAGTTGGCCGTGTACACCGGCATCCCGCTGACCTTTATGATCAACGGTTTTTTGCTGAACAAGTTCCCGATTGCGCGCCTGTATTCCTTAGGCATGTTGCTGAGCGGCGTGTCGATGTTTGCGATGATGTCTTTGCACGAATTAGATACGATCGGCGTGTTTTTTGCGGGTTTAATCATGGGGCTTTCCTACGGTTTTTTCTGGGCCAACCGCGATTTTTTGGCGCTCAACACCACCCACGACGCCAACCGGAACTACTATTACGGCATTGAAACCTTCTTTTACACCATGACCGGTATTGTGGTGCCTTTGGCGGCCGGTACGTTTATTGCGGCCACCGAAAAAAATGGCTGGTTCAGCGGCAACGTCAACATGGCGTATTATATCCTGACCGCAGCGGTATTCTGCTTGTCGGTATTTGCGTCGGTTTTGGTACACCGCGGGCAGTTTCAAAACCCGACCAAAGCGCCGTTTTTGTTTTTAAAATTTGACAAACTCTGGAATAAAATGCTGGGCCTGGCAGCGCTGAAAGGCGTGGCCCAAGGTTATATCGTAACAGCCCCTACCATGTTGATTATGAGCTTAGTAGGTAAAGAAGGCGCGCTGGGTTTGGTGCAAGGCATTGCGGCCCTGATGTCGGCAATTTTGCTGTACGCGCTGGGTCGTTTGACGGGGCCGAAACACCGCTTGCTGATTTATTTGATCGGTTGTACGCTGTTTGTGGTGGGCGCCTTGTTCAATGCCAGTTTGTATTCGGCGTTGGGCGTTATCTTGTTTGTGCTGTGCCTCTTGTTTGCCCGCCCTCTGCTTGACATTGCGTATTTCCCGATCCAGTTAAAGGTGATTGACGTGGTAGCGGCAAAGGAAAAACGCAACGAGTTTTCCTATATTTTTAACCACGAATTAGGTTTGTACGTCGGTCGTTTGTTCGGCTGCGGTTTGTTTATCGTGCTGGCGCGGTATGTGAGCGATTATGTTGCGCTGCGTTATGCATTGCTGGTGATTGCATCGGTGCATTTCCTGGGGTATTTTGCGATGAAGGGGATTGTACGGGATTTGGATAAATCGTAATAAAAAACAAACAAAATGCGCATTTTTAACATTGGAATTATCGGATACGGCGGCTTTGGAAAGTTCCTCCACAATTCATGGAGGTCGCTGGAAAATATGCGTGTGGTGGCTATCGCAGATAAAATGGCCGATAAAACAATAGGACTAAGCGGTATAAAAGTCTTCAAAGACTGGCGCGATCTGCTCCTTGAAAAAGAAATTGACTTGGTCGCAATTGTCACCGAACCAGCCACCCATGTGGACATCGCAATTGCCTGTATGGAAGCCGGCAAACATGTTCTCATTGAAAAGCCGCTCGCCATTGGGCTATCCGACGCTGAAAAAATCATCCGCACACGCGACCAGACCGGAACTGTTGCGGCCATTGATTTTATCATGCGCTTCAACCCGATGTTACAGGCCATTCAAAGCCTTACACAGCAGGGCGTTTTTGGCGCTTTGCGTCGGGTGGATGTAGAAAATTACGCCCAAGATGAGCAACTCCCACCCGAACACTGGTTCTGGGATCCCAAACGTTCGGGCGGTATTTTGACTGAACACGCAGTCCATTTCATCGACCTTATTCATTTTATTTATCCGGCTAAAGTCCAGACTGTTAATGGTTTAAAACACAATCGGAACCCACAACAAGAAGACCAAATCATGGCCAACGTGTTGTATGAAGGCGGACTCATGACGACGCATTACCACGCGTTTTCCCGGCCAGGCTTTTTTGAAACAACCCAAATAAAACTTGCATACGATCTTGCTGATATCGAATTAAAAGGTTGGATACCTTTGGAAGGAACGTTGAATGCCATCGTAAATACAAAAACCAAACAAGCGCTGCTCGACAATCCTTTCTTCGAATTTCAGGAACTAACTTCCATTGAAAATGCCTTTGATGAATCCAGACCAAAAGGCTGGGGGATATCCAATCTTCCTGGGGAGACAAGCAGGGAAACCATTCGCTCCGGTGGCATATTTTACAACGCAAGCGAAATCATAACTGGAACATTTCGGATAAACCGTTCTAAACAGGAAGTATATGCCGACTGTGTTCGGGCGTCTTTGCTGGACGTGCTTAAAAAGATTGAAAATCCTGCCCATCAACTCGCTGCGCCGCTTGAAACAGGA
>JBAXTB010000527.1:0-3454 GCA_037130425.1 Bacteroidota bacterium | reverse complement strand
GCGTCTTTGCGAGCGCATAAAAATGTCACGCAAAGCCGCAAAGTCGCAAAGGCACACGTAGAGGACATCTCGCTTAGCGCCTTAGCGTCTTTGCGAGAGCGTAAAAATGTCACGCAAAGCCGCAAAGGCACGCGTAGAGGACGCCACACTTAGCGGCTTTGCGTGAAAATTAATAATGTATTAAAGCATATTGCGCGCCGAATGTCATCCGAAACGTGGATAAATACTTCGGCTGATCGGTATAAACTTCCGGATTCTCACTCAACACGTAGGTCGGACGGGCATAAATCCGGAAATAGTCGGACGTGTACAATTTGAACCCGATCCCGAATTCATAACTACGCGTTTTTCTTTTCATCAAGTCCGCCCGTTGCACCCCAAAAGGTGGCACTTCCCGCGACAAGGCATTGGTAAATTTTACGCGCTCCGGTTTACGATCGTCTAAAAACTCAAAATTGGCGGCCGCATGAACAT
Source organism: Bacteroidota bacterium (assembly GCA_037130425.1). Taxonomy (GTDB): domain Bacteria; phylum Bacteroidota; class Bacteroidia; order Chitinophagales; family Saprospiraceae; genus M3007. The sequence continues at coordinate 2,980 of JBAXTB010000527.1, read as the reverse complement.
ACACACAACGACATTTGTGAAACCGGAAATCAATTTTCACCGGAATGGACCAATAGGCCGGGTTAAACGCCTTTACATCATAAGCATAAAACGTGATAGGTTGTTCATATTCAAGCACATCCTGGGTTTTGCCGGTGTAGTACACGTATTCGTAAGACCGGTAAAACTTGCGTGACAAGCCGATGCCGAATGAAAATTTCCATATCGGAAACTCCGCCTGAATGCCGGGGATGAAACGCGGGATGATTCCGTCTTCAAATTGTTTTACGTCAAAACCCATATCTAATCCGACAATCATTTTGCCGATGGGATCCTGCGCACGCACAACACACGCGAGCAAGGAAAAACAGCATAGGAATAACAGTTTTTTCATATCAGAAGCAGGTTGATTTGAAGGTAAGATAAGGAATTCTTACGATTCGCTGTCTGGCGCGCGCATAAATCGATATCGCCCCATCTTTGTGCCCTTTGTGTAATCTTTGTGTCCTTTGTGTTTTTTCCTCTGAATCGGTTAACCCCGAAGCCCAACATATTCATCCCAAAATTACGGCAATAAGGAATAAAAATGACTGGTTTTTAATCTTTTTACCTGCTTGAGAGGGGAAAACACAAAGAACACGAAGGTTTCACAAAGAACACAAAGGACTCGGCTCAATAGAAATTTCCTACAACCCAGAAAAAGGTTTGCCCCCTTATCCTTGTGTTGATAAATATGTTGAAACCGTAGCCCACAAGGACAATTTATAATTTGTTTTCTACGAAAGACGTCAACTTCGTGAACAGGTGAATCGTTGCATGGTCGCCGTAAATACCGTGGTTGCGGTTGGGATAATAATAGGTCTCAAATTGTTTGTTGGCCTTAATCAAGGCGTTAATCATTTCAACCGATTGTTGCCAATGCACATTATCGTCGGCAATGCCGTGGCAAATCAGGTAGTTGCTGCCGCGCAATTTGTCGGCAAAATTGACCGGCGAATTGTCTTCGTAGCCCTGCGCATTGTCTTTTGTTGTATGCATATAACGTTCGGTATAAGCCGAATCGTACCATTTCCAGTTCGTCACCGGCGCCACGGCCATCGCCATTTTAAAGGTGGTATTCCCCTTCAAAATGCAAGAGGTACTCAGGTAGCCGCCAAAAGACCAGCCCCATATACCGATTCTGCCAGCATCAATGTATGGCAAGGTTCCCAAGTAGCGGGCGGCCGAAATCTGGTCTTCCGTTTCGTATTTGCCCAATTGCAATTGTGTGCATTTTTTAAAGGCTTCCCCGCGCGCGCCTGTACCACGATTGTCCACACTCACCACAATTACTCCTTTTTTAACCAGCAATTGCCGCCAGGGATCCATGTATCCATCGTATTGATTTTGAACAGTTTGTGAACCAGGGCCGCCGTACACATCAAATAACACCGGGTATTTTTTACCCGGTTCCAGGGTTTGCGGTTTGAGCATCCAGCCGTTTAATTCCGTACCATCGGGTGTTTTGAAAGTCCAGAATGTTTTGTCCACCATGCCGTATTCCTTGCGGTTTTTGATGGCATTGGCATTGTCCACCAAACTGCGTAGTTGCAGCCTGTCGCGTTGATGCAGGGTGATTTGCGGCGGCGTGTTTACATCCGAATAGGTCAGCACATAGCGTTCGAAATTGGGGTTGAACGCTGCATCCCAGGTGCCATTGCCATGCGTGAGCAAGCGCGGCGCAGCGCCTTTCAGGTCGCCTTCCCAAACCTGGCGGTCGAGTGGGGTAGGGGTGGCCGTTTGGTAATAGAATTTGCCCGTTTTTTCATCCAAGCCGTAAAACGCCGTCACGTCAAAATTCCCGTTCGTCAGTTGCCGCGTGCTGTCGACGGAGTCAAAATCGTGCAAATACACCTGATTATAGCCGCCTTGTTCGCTGGTCCACAAAAAATGCCGACCATCCTTGAGGAACGTGAGGTTGTCGTGAATATCCACATACGCGCGGTTGTATTCCTGCAATAAAGGACGCAGCGGCAGGTATGTCGTATTGTCTTCGGCGTCAAACATAGCGCGGCCTGGAATGGTCACTAAAAATTCAAGCGTGTCTTGTCGGCGGTTGAGTCTGTAAAGCGCCAGTTTATTGTCGTTCGTCCAGTAAATCCGCGGTACATAATCATCCGTTTCCAAGCCCATAATCGTGGATGTTTTTTGCTCCGCCAAATCATAAATATGGACACTAACGCTTGAGTTTTCCTCCCCAACCTTGGGATATTTAAACTTTTTCTGCTCCGGGTACATGGCGCCCGTGTAAAGATTCATGGTAAATTCCTTGATCCGGCTTTCATCAAAACGGATAAACGCGATTTTCGAACCGTCGGGGCTCCATTTGGTTGCCACCATGCCTTCGCCGGTCACGGGACTGAACTCTTCCTCGTACACCCAGTCCGGAATGCCGTTTCGGATCTTGTTTTCAGCGCCGTCGCTGGTGATTTTTTTTATTTGATTTGTTAGTAAATCCTTGTAATACAAGTTATTATGCACAATAAACGCAACTTCTTTGCCGCTGGGCGAAAACGCGGCAAATTGAATTTCACCGCCTTCGTTGAGGTTTGCCATTTTTTGCGTCTTCAGGTCGTAAATCCAGTAATTGGCCAATACGGAGTGGCGGTAAACCGGTTTTACATCGGCCCGCAGCATGACCTTGCTTTGATCGGCATTAAAGGTGAACTCATCCCATTCGCCGGCTTCAGTGAGGGCGGATTTTGCCACGATGACGCGCGTTTGGGCGCCGCTCGTAAGCTCGTGTTCCACAATGCCGTCTTCTTCTGAGGTTAAGTAGTGCATCCCGTCAGGGCTGTATTGAAAATCGCCGGCGTATTCCGGATAAAATTTAAAAAAAGTAAAACAATCGTCGAGGGTGATGCTTTTTTGAGCGTTTATGTCAAAAACAAACAGAAAAAGACAAAAAAGCAGGGCTGATTTTTTCATCATCGCGGATTTATACGGTGATTGCTGTGATTTT
>JBAXTB010000526.1:0-3460 GCA_037130425.1 Bacteroidota bacterium | reverse complement strand
TGCCCAAGGTTCACGATATGTTTCCCGCCAAACTGCCGAATCATTTCCCGCGTTTCCGTTTCAATCGTTTTGGTGTCGGCGTATAAAGCGCAAGGATCGAGGTTGCCTTGCAGCACTTTGTCGCCCGTACGCGCCCGCGCGAAAGCAGGCGGCGTATTCCAGTCCAAACCGATCACCTGACAAGGCAGTTCCGCCAAATCCTCCAGCGCAAACCAGGCGCCCTTCGCAAAAACCGTTTTGGGTACTTCCGGCAAAGCTTCACAAATTTGCTTCAAATAAGGCACCGCAAAGGCCCGATAATGTGCCGGTGGCAACTCGCCCGCCCAGGAATCAAACAATTGGATCAAATCAACCCCGGCAGCAATTTGTCCGCGAAGGTATTCAATGGTGGTATCCGTAATTTTTTGCAGCAATTGATGCGCCGCCGCCGGATCAGCGTACAACAAACGCCGGGCCTTGGAAAACGTTTTGCTGCCGCCGCCCTCTACCATATAGGCAAAAATCGTCCAGGGCGCACCGGCAAAACCGATCAGCGGCACCCGGTCATGCAGCGCTTTTTTGGTAATACGCAAGGCTTCGTACACGTAATGAAGTCGCTCCGCCGCCGCTTTACCCGCATCCAGCGCCGCAATATCCGCAGTGCGTTCAATCACTTTTGGGAAACGCGGTCCCTTGGCTTCAATCATTTCATAATCAAGCCCCATTGCTTCCGGCACAACCAAAATATCGGAAAAAATGATCGCCGCATCCACGCCCAAAATATCCACCGGCTGAATGGTAGCTTCTGCCGCCGCTTCCGGGGTTTTCACAAACACCTTAAAATCAGGGAATCGCGCGCGCAAAGCCCGGTACTCCGGCAATATACGCCCCGCCTGACGCATCAGCCAAACGGGCGGACGTTCAACGGGTTGGTTCAGGGCAGCGCGCAAAAAAAGATGCTTGGAATGGGTCGTATCGGACATGCAGTCGTTTTTTTTATCTAAGAAACAGAACTATTTAGCATGTTTAAAATCCCGTTATTGCCGAGCGTAGACACCTAATAACATCTAACATCTTGTAACCCCCGAACTTTAGTCGGGGGGCAAACGTATCTTAAAAACACATCTATCTTCTTTACAAAACATCACATCTACAACTAACTATATGCTGATGTTTTGTAAAGAAGATAGATGTGTTTGAGGATTTTGTTGCAACTCCACCGGTTAAAACCGGCGGTTACAAGATGTTAGATGTTTGCACACCTTACGCTCGGCGAAATTGAAATTTTGTAGATGGTAAATAGTTTCTAAGTAACAAAGGTAGATTAAGATGACCTTTATAAATCGTCTTTCATAAGACATGACTGAAAAGTGACTATAAAAATAAACCACTTTTTGTTTTATAATCTAAAAACAAGTTGTATCTTTGTGTCATAATGCACAAACAACTCAACAACTCAAAAAATGGAAGAATTCGACAAGTTTCTACCGCTGGACGTATTCAAATTTGAAATAGACGGTAAAGAATTTTATAACGTTCAGGTATATGCCGGCATGGAAGGGCTGGAAAACGCAGTGGATTTGTTTGAAAAACACGGCGCTTACCCAAACGGATCGGGCTGGGAAGGGCTGATAACCTACATTTTAGAACAAACTTCCCCGAAACTGCTTGAAAATATTGAATTTGACGGCGAATCAGACTCCTTGAGGATGCGTTGTCAAAGCGAACAGGATATGTTTAGCCTGGCAGCCTTATTGCAACCTATAATGTTGGATGAATCACGGCTTTCCGCTTACTTGGAAACGCTTCCGGAGCATTATAAGTTTGGCTGAAAGGCATTTTAAACCTGTATCACCCCCACATTAAACTTCTCCACCGGCGCATTATTCGCCGCTTCAATACCCATTGAAATCCAACGTCTTGTGTCGCGCGGATCAATGATGGCGTCTACCCAAAGCCGGGCGGCGGCGTAGTACGGCGTGGTTTGTTTTTCGTAACGCGCTTTGGTTTCTTCAAACAAGGCTTTTTCGCCTGCCGGGTCCGGCGCAGAACCCTTGTCTTTCAGGGAAGCTACCTGTATTTGCGTCAATACTTTGGCCGCTTGTTCGCCGCCCATCACCGCAATTTTTGCCGTTGGCCAGGCCACGATCAAACGCGGGTCGTATGCTTTTCCGCACATGGCGTAATTGCCTGCGCCGTAGGAATTGCCCATGATGACCGTAAACTTCGGCACCGTAGAATTAGACACCGCATTCACCATTTTTGCGCCGTCCTTGATGATGCCCCCATGCTCCGAGCGGGTGCCCACCATAAACCCGGTAACATCGTGCAAAAACACAAGTGGAATTTTCTTTTGGTTGCAGTTCATAATAAAACGCGTGGCCTTATCCGCCGAATCTGAATAGATTACGCCGCCAAACTGAATTTCCCCTTTGGCGTTTTTCACCACTTGCCGGTTGTTGGCCACGATCCCCACCGACCAGCCGTCGATGCGCGCGTAAGCACACACGATGGTCTTGCCATAATGCTCCTTGTATTGGGTCATTTTGCCTTCATCCACTAAGCGGCGCAGCATTTCAATCGTGTTGTACGGCTTGGCGCCTTTCTCCGGAAAAATGGAAAAAATATCATCCGGTTCGCCTGCGGGCGGCTTAGGTTCCGAACGGTCGAAACCCGCTGTTTCAAATTTTCCAAAATGACCAACCAGTTCCTTCACCGTATCCAAACAGGTTTGGTCGTCTTTCATTTTATAATCCGTCACACCCGAAATTTCAGAATGTGTGGACGCGCCGCCCAAAGTTTCTTTGTCTGCGTCTTCCCCGATAGCGGCTTTTACCAAATAAGGCCCGGCTAAAAATACCGATCCCGTTTTTTCTACAATCAGCGCTTCGTCCGACATGATCGGCAAATACGCGCCGCCAGCCACACAACTGCCCATAATGGCGGCAATTTGTGGAATTCCAGCGCTGGACAATTTCGCGTTGTTCCTGAAAATACGTCCAAAATGTTCTTTATCCGGGAAAATTTCGTCCTGCATGGGCAGGTACACGCCCGCGCTGTCGACCAAATAAATAATCGGCAAACGGTTTTCCATGGCAATTTCCTGGGCGCGCAGGTTCTTTTTTCCGGTAATTGGAAACCAGGCGCCCGCTTTCACCGTGGCATCATTGGCCACCACAATACACTGTCGGCCTCGAATATACCCGATCACCACCACTACCCCACCGGCCGGACAACCGCCGTGTTCCGCATACATCTCATGGCCTGCAAAAGCGCCGACTTCAATCTGATCGCTGCCCGGATCGAGCAGGTACTCAATTCGTTCGCGGGCGGTCATTTTGCCCTCGGCGTGCAGTTTTTCAATGCGTTTTTTACCTCCGCCATCATAAATCTGTTCCAAACGGCGGTTCAAACCCGACACGGCCAACTTAAACGCATCAATGTTTTGATCTAATTCAAGGCTCACGGTAATAGGTGTTGT
>JBAXTB010000525.1:0-3460 GCA_037130425.1 Bacteroidota bacterium | reverse complement strand
GGATAAACGCCGTTCGGGTTTTGGGTATAAATACCGATCGCATCTAAGTTCAGGAAATTCGTTACCTTATTCGGATTTGCGGTGTAAGGGTCAATCATGTAAATACCGCCCGGACCAAGCGGTCCGATGGCGCTGTGACGACGCAAACAAGCGCCTAAAAATATTTTTTGCGCCTGACGTGAAAATGCCTCCCCATACAAGGAGCCAACCTGCGCAATGGTGGCAAGTTTGTTCGGATCAGGCACGCCCGTCTGTCCGCCACTATGCGAAGCAGGTACGCCTGCCGTCAAAAATTTATACCCAACAACTGCAGGTTCATTATCAATATCGCCGCCCTGTCCCGGATTGCCGAATGCATAACACGGCAAGAAAACGTCCGGGTTTTGGTTTGTTACCACCTGACCGGGATAGTTCAAGGCAAAATTGACATTGGATTGCTGGCCCGTGATAATTTGAACGCTCGAACCGTAACCGGCGCCATTATAGCCGGTAAAGTCAACCGTTTCGTCTAATGCGCATTGATAGGACGCCGGAATATCAAATTCCAAACGCAATTTTTCACCGGCGAAGGCCGCCCGGCCACTTGCAATATTAGTGGCAAAATTATAATTCCCGTTCGCATCCGTAATCGCGGAACCGATGAGCAAGTCTTTCGCCGGTGCCTGGGCATTTTTAAATAAGCGAACGACAACGCCCTCAACAGGCGGTTCGGCGCCGGTTTGTATGGCATTACCATCGAAATCCCGGAATGCTTTACCCGATTGGGCTTGAACATCGAAGGAACAAACAAGGTGGATGATTAATACCAGGCTACTTGTTAAAAGGAGTGAACCTTGAGAAAAATAGTTTTTCCGGCTACGCCCTTTGATTACTTCAGTAGAACTTTTCATGCGTTTTAAGTCTTTTTGCCGAGATTAGGCAATCTTGTAAGTTGAAATGCAAGGGATTAGTCCTGAAAGGACAAAACGGTGGCTGGTTTTGACCGAGCGTTTCGGCAAAACCAATTTGAAATCAAAGCAGGTAAAAGGAATTCTTAAATAATTTGATGCAACAAAAGTACGGGCTACCGTTGCTGCTTATAAAGACAAAAAGCCAAATTAAAAACCGTGTTTTTTAAAGGAAACTATACTTAAATAAAATGCTAAATAACTGATTATAAATACTTTAAGACATTGACTTTGTTTTAAAATATCAGCATTTGAATATCCCGATACGATATTAATGACTTGTGCCATAAAAATGGACTCCGGAACGCATTCTCTGATAGAAAAATGCACAGATTTGCCGCAAAGGGAAGTATAAAATAGTAGCAAGTCTCTTTAAAACCCTTAACTTTGTGTATCAAAAGATCGAACAATGCTGGATTACACACAAAAAATATTGGAATCTCCTGATGCGCTGAATCAAATTGAATCGCTCAATCAGGCGATTAAAGCCGAGATGCAGCGCAGAAACGACTTCCGGAACTGGATTACGCCGGGCGTCAAGGCCGAATTCATCAACGGAGAAGTGATTCTGCATTCGCCGGTAAAACGCAGGCATTGGAAAATCACAGACCTGTTTTCGCGCTTGCTTAGTATTTATGTCGATATTAAAAACCTCGGCGTCGTAGGCACGGAAAAAGTAATGGTCGCGCTTACCCGCAATGACTATGAACCCGATTTGGTGTTTTTTTCCAAAGAAAAAGCCCAATCTTTCAGCGACGATCAAATGTTGTTCCCGGCGCCGGATTTTGTCGTAGAAATTTTGTCTAAAAAAACAGCGTCTGTTGATCGGGGGGTCAAAAAGCAGGATTATGCGGCACACGGCATTCAGGAATACTGGATCATTGACCCGTTCCGCCAACATATCGAACAATATTACCTCGTGCTCCCGACGGACAAACAATATACGCCCGCCAAAATTTTCACCCTCGACGACGATATTGAAAGCCGCGCCATTCCCGGTTTTACCATTCCGGTGATGGCCCTTTTTGATTCCAAAGTGAATATTGAGGCCCTCCAACAATTGATTGGCTAAGCCATCCTAACATGTTCCACCCTTATTGCAAAAAGTCTATTTTTTCTTTTTTTTCTTCTTTTTCTGCTTCCACTCCTCGTTTTCTGCTTCATTTTTTTCAATTTCCTTCAGAATAGCGCTCCAACTTACCGCTGGTTCATTGCTCAAATTGATGGTTTCGGCATACTCGTTTTTGCTCAATTCCAGCACATTAATAGGCTTGCCGAGAAATGCTTCAATTTCCTCCAATACCGGTTTTTCCTCCGTGGCGCAAAATGAAATCGCCTGGCCTTTGCGTTCGCCCCGGCCCGTTCGTCCTACGCGGTGCACGTAGTTTTCCGGCACATCGGGCAAATCGTAATTCACCACAAAATCCACCTCCGGAATGTCAATGCCGCGGGCGCTTACATCGGTGGCAATCAATATTTTAAGTGCGCCTGACCGGAACTGTTTCATCACATCGAAACGCTCGTTTTGGTCCTTGTCGCCGTGGATGGTGGCGGTCACGATTTCCACGCGTTCCATGGCTTTCATCACGCGTTCGGCGCGCACTTTGGTACGCACGAACACCAGCATTTTTACATCCGGATTTTCATTGATGACGCGTTCGAGGAAAAAACGTTTGTCGTCCATTTCCACAAAAGCAACCGAGTGGTTGATGTTTTTATTCACCGGATCTTTGGGCGACACCTGTATGCGTATCGCATTCGTAACCAATGAATAAGCCAGTTTCTTAATCGTTTCGTTGATGGTGGCGGAAAAAAACAGCGTTTGCCGTTTGCGGGGTAAAAACCGAATCAAATCCCGGATGTCCTTGATAAAACCCAGATCCAACATGTGGTCGGCTTCATCGAGGATTAAAACTTCAACCTGTTCAAGTTTGATAAAACCCTGGCTCACGAGGTCGAACATACGCCCCGGCGTCGTAACCAAAATGTCAATGCCTTTTTCTAATTGCGCAATTTGCGGGCCTTGTTCTACCCCGCCGAACACACAAAAGGTTTTGACCCGCGTGTGCCGCCCGATGTTGTTGAATGCCTCCGTGACCTGAAGCGCCAACTCCCGCGTGGGTTCCATCACCACACATTTGATGCCGTCGGGCCGGGCCGATTTTTTGCGTTCGTGCAAGACTTGGATGACGGGAATCGCAAATGCTGCTGTTTTGCCGGTACCTGTTTGGGCGATTGCCAGCACGTCCTCGCCTTTCAGAATGGCTGGAATAGACTTAAACTGAATGTCTGTCGGGCGTTTGAAGCCCGCTTCGTCCAGGTTTCGTTTAATTTCAGGCGCAATGCGGTAATCGTCAAATTTCATCGTGGCACTTTTTAAACCGCGAAGGTACGATTTGCAGGGGATCTTTTAAGGTGGATGGGGTGGGGATGGCGATTTGCCGCTTGCGAGGGATGGATTTCCACGGTTTTTAATAAATCCTTTGCCGCGCGCGAGGGGGAAACACAGATGA
>JBAXTB010000524.1:0-3467 GCA_037130425.1 Bacteroidota bacterium | reverse complement strand
ATTACATATTAAAAATCAAAATTCAACCACCATCCCAAACCCGAAGCGCCCCGTCCACCGTCTACCGTCAACCGTCTACCGTACTTCCGCCTCGAGCCGGGTTTCCAGCATTTTCCCCGCTTCGATCCTCAGCCATTCACCGGCCTCAATCCCATCCTCCGGGTTCGGGCGCCAACGATTTGTCCAGGGTTCTAAGGCAACCGCGTAGGCATTGCCCCACCAGGGCGCATCCTGGGTGCCGTAACGTTCTTGCCAGTACCACAGGTGTTTGAAAATCCGAGCATCCCAGCGCACCACAAAGGAGAGGTTTTGGGCTTCGTTGGTCAGGGCATAAAAAGCCTGGTCATCGAAGCCGGACAGGTAGGCCATTTCGCTGTAGGGCGGCGCTGATTCCGGGTGCACCACACTTGCATCATCTTCCAGTCCATTGATATTAAATGCTTTAGGGAAGTCCGTTTCTACACCGGGTTTAAAACGGCGGTTTGGCGGCATGAGCGGTTCGGCGTAAAAAGTGCGGGCGTTGGTGCTGATTTTTGCCCCGTCTTTTAAAAATGGCAGACCGAACGCGATGTGGTGGCCCCACACCATATCGAGGTGGGTGCCGGATTCGTTGGTCAGTTTTTCCTCTATAAAAAGCGTGGCTTTGTCGGCTTCGAGGGTCAGCGTCTTTTCGATCAGGATGGGTATGCGGAGCGGACGGGTCCAGAGTTTGACGGACACGCGTTGTGGAGTGTTTTCAATAATGGCGTGTTTCCAAGGCGTCAGGGAAACCTCGCCGTGCTGCCCAAGGGCCGCGCCCCGGTAATTGAAGGCCGGACTATTGGGCAAAATCTCTTGCCAGCCGCCGTAGTAATAGTCTTCAAACTGGTTGTGCGTGCCGCGTTGCTGTGAAAAATCGACATTGGGATTGAGGATGCCCTTGGCCAACCGCAGCATAAAATCCACGTCTTTGGGCTTGTAACGAAACTCAAAAATATCGCTGCCGCGACCAGCCAGGATGCCGATGCGCAGGTAGTCGTTTTCCATCCAGACTACAGGCATATTTTTATAGGTCCAGTCGTCGGAAATGGTGCATTTACCCGTTGGAAACACAGGAGTTTGGTTCATATTTTATTCATTTTCAATTGCTTGTAAAACACCGCGCATGTACCCGAGCGCATACGCCTTGCCTGCGTGCCAGGGCGCGTTGCAACTTATTTCAGGTGTGTGATCGGGAATAATGACGCCGTTGTAGTTGTTTTTTTTCAAAATGCGCATGGCCCGAACCATGTCGATATCGCCTTCATCCACAAAGGCTTCGCGGTAACGGGGCACCTTGCCGATGACGTTTCGGAAGTGAATATAACCGATGTTTTGCGCGGCCGAATGCTTGTCGAGCAGGTCGTAGAGGTTGCCTTCGGGCATTTCCTGCAAAGTACCCATACAAAATTCAAGGCCGTTGGCGGGACTGTTTGAAAGTGCCAACAAGCGATCGTATTCCGTGAAACTGTGAAAAAGTCGGGCCGTGCCGCGCATTTCCGGCAAGGGCGGATCGTCGGGATGCGCAACCAAACGCACACCACATTCCTCGGCCACGGGCAACATTTCCTGCAAAAACCAGCGCAGGCGTTCCCACATTTCTTCCCTTGAAACCGGGGCAACTTTGCCAGCCTCGGCTGCCGCATCGTAGGTCATATTCCAAACCATGCCCTTGGGAATCGGGGTATGAATGTCCACCTGGCTTTGGTCGAACACGACCGACATGGCCGCTCCCCTACCCTCCGGACCGCTGGTCCAGCCCCAAACGCCCGCCAAACTGAAGTAATAACCCATGACCGGAATGCCCGCTTTGCCGATATTTTGAAGCATCCGTTTCAGGTCTTCCATTTGATGGTGCTTACGCGGACCATCAAGCAAAATATCATACCAATGGGCAGGGTCAAAATTTTCGATGGCCGCCCAGGCGAGTCCGTGCGATTCGATTTGTTTTTTGATCGCCAGCAGTTCGTCCAGTTCCCAGAATTTTCCTTGTTGCTGGGTAAGTCCCCAACCGTTGAGGTAGTTCTGCGTCAGGGACGGACTATCGCCACCTTTCACATAATCAACGAGTTGCACAACAAGATGGGTGGCGCCGCATTGTTTTGCGAAGCGAAAATTCGTGTCGTTCAACAAACTTTTGTAGAGTCCTAAACCGAGTTTTGTCATGTGCCAAATGTAGCAGATTTCAGATTAAAAAATGGACATGAATCTTCCCAAAAAAGTATTTATCTTAGAGCCATGCAACGATATTTTTTGAAAAATGCGCCTTTTTTTGCCCTGGCATTCCTCCTGAGTCTTGCGATTGGCCCCGGCTGCAAAGACGAACACGATGATTTTACATCCGGCAATTTTTACCCGATTGATCCGAACCAGGTCAAGCCGGATACAACAAAAGATACGACCATCACGGTGACGGATCCGATTTGCTGGTCGGCGCCCATTACGGTGAGCAAAGCCGCTGATTTCAACCAACTGTTTACCCGTTACGGCGGCGGCTGGACGGGCGGCGACGCAACTTATTCCATTCCCCTACCCGACGGCCGCGTGCTTTGGTTGTTTGGCGATAGTTTCATGGGCACAGTTCGGCCCGACCGCAGCAGGCCCTCAAGCGGATTTCAACGGAATGCGTTTGTGGTACAGGACGGCAACAATTTGACCACATTGACTGGCGGATCATCGGCTTATTTGGCGCCAACGGAAGCCGGCTGGTGGTACTGGCCCGGTCACGGACTGGCGCATGGCGATACCTTGCAAGTGCTGATGTTTGGTTTTAAAACAACCGGTAGCGGCGGCGCCTGGGATTTCGCGTACGCGAGCGTAGACGTGGCGACTTTCCGGCTTCCGGATTTCAAGTTTTTGTCCATTAAACGCAAAGCGACCGATCCGGCCGTCAACTACGGCGCTTGCGTGCTGGAAGATGGGGACTATACCTATTTGTACGGTTCCGAAAAATCGGGGCTGTCAAAATTCATGCATGTCGCGCGGGTAAAAGGCCATGACCTGAACGGGGCTTGGGAATATTTTACAGGCACCGATTGGTCAAGCGATCCGGCGGCCAGTGCGCGTGTGTTTGCCAATGTTTCTGATCAATTTTCGGTGTTTAAATCCAATAATCGCTACTATTTGCTCACGCAGCACCACATTTTCGGCGGCGATATTTACCTCTATGATTCCGACAACCCGGCCCTTGGTTTTGACCATAAACGAACGGTTTATTGTACGCCGCAAACGCATTCCGGCAATTTGTTTACCTACAACGCTTTCGTGCATCCAGAGTATTCGCAAGATGGCGCTTTGCTGATTTCGTATAACGTGAACAGTTTTACGTTTGGTGATTTGTTTACGAATGCGGATAATTATCGGCCGTATTTTGTGCGGGTGCGGGGGTGGGAGTGACGGTGGACGGTGGACGGTGGACGGTGGACGGTAGACGGTGGACGGTGGACGGT
>JBAXTB010000523.1:0-3477 GCA_037130425.1 Bacteroidota bacterium | reverse complement strand
TGTCACCTCCGATGAAGCCGGAAATGCCATTGAATGGAGCATGCGGGCCGAAAAAATGTTCGGATACACCCGCGAAGAAGTGCTGGGCCGCTCCCTTAAAACCTTGTTTATACCTGTCCGACATTGGGATTTATTTGAAAAATCAAAGCAGGATTTTTTAGATTCAGCAGACCATTTGAAAATAAGCAAACGGTACGAAATAAGGTGCCTTAAAAAAGACGGTACCGAAATCCCGGCAGAGCTCAGTTTGACCTCTGATAAAAGAAATGATAGTATTTTATTCGTTGCCTTTGTGCGAGATATAACAGCGCAAAAAAAGGCGCAGCAAGAAATTGAACAAGCGCAAAACCGGATGGAAGCCCTGATCGCCAATTTGCAAACAGGTATCCTGCTTACGGATAAAAACTATAAAATTACGCTTGTAAATAAGGCGTTTTGCAGCATGTTTGAGTTGAATGTTGAGCCAAATCAGATGATCGGCTACGATTGCCCAACGTCGGCCGAACAATCTAAACATTTGTTTTTAGACCCTGAAGGATTTATTGAAGGAAAGAAACGCGCTTTGGAAAATAATAAGCTGATTGAAAATGAAGTATTATTATTGGCGAATGGTCGGATCGTTGAACGAAATTTTATTCCCCTATTTGCGGGCGATAAGCAAGAAGGACATATTTGGCAATATCGGGACATCACCGAACGCGAGAACGCCCAAAATGCCATTCGTGAAAGCGAAGAGAAATATCGCGGTGTATTGGAAAATATGGATTTGGGTTTGTTGGAAGTGGATTTGGAAGATAATATTTTGCACGCAAACAACGCGTTTTGCCAAATGCTGGGTTATACAACAGATGAACTGATTGGTCGAAATGCCAGTGCGGCTTTGCTTCCTAAAAATTCCATCCCGATCATGGCAAGCAGGCTTTATGAACGCAGGTTGGGCCTTTCAAGCGTGTACGAAATTCAGTTAAAGCGCAAAGATGGAAAATTGGTTTGGGGGCTTATCAGTGGGGCGCCCATAAAAAATACGGTGGGGCGTATTGTCGGTTCCATTGGAATCCAATTCGATTTGACGGAACGAAAAACCTTGGAACACGAACTGGCCCAGGCCAAGCAGGATGCAGATCGCGCGCGCTTGGCGGAACGGCAGTTCCTGACCCACATGAGCCACGAAATTCGCACACCGATTAATGCGGTGATTGGTATGACGCATCTTTTAGAAGAAACCAGACCCGATCAGATTCAAAAAGAATATTTAGACAGCCTGCGTTTTTCAGCCGATAGTTTATTGGGTATCATTGATAATATTCTCGACCTTTCCAAAATTGACGCAGGCGAACTGGAGTTTGAACAACGCTCCTTTGATCTGAATTATTTGCTCGCCTCTTTGTTGCAAACCTTCCAGTACAAGGTGGTAGACAAAGACATCCGAATCAGCCACAATCTTGATGAACGTATCAACCGTATGGTGATCGGCGACCCCACGCGCGTCAACCAAATCCTGACAAATCTTTTGGGGAATGCGCTCAAATTCACAGAACATGGCGAAATCACGCTTTCTTCCCGACTGATTAACCATTCGGATGGCCAATTCCGGGTCGAATTCAGGGTGCATGATACCGGTATCGGCATTCAGGAAGACAAACTTGAAACGATTTTTGAGAATTTTAAGCAGGCGAATGTGCAGATCAACCGAAAATTCGGCGGCACCGGCCTGGGGCTTACGATTGTAAAACAACTGATTGAAAAGCAGGGGGGGACGATCCGGGTTGAAAGCCGCCTGGGATCGGGTTCTGATTTTATTTTTGTATTGAATTTTGGCGATTCAGGCGAGGCGCTCGCCGATCAATCCGTTTTGGATGAACGTTGTTTGAAAAAAAATCGGAGCCTTCCTCCAAATTTGCACTTCCTGATTGTAGAAGATAATCACCTGAATCAGAAGCTGATATGCAAAACGATTGAAACTTGGGAAGGGAGCTATAAGGTTGCAAACAACGGCACTGAAGCCCTTGAACAAACGTTAAATGAGCATTTTGATGTGATCCTCATGGATATCCACATGCCCGTTTTGGACGGCTGCGAAACAACCCTTGCGATTCGGAATAATGAGCATAACCTGAACCAAAACGTACCGATTATTGCGCTTACCGCCGCCGCAATGTCGGAAGACAAACGCAGAGCCTTTGAAGCGGGCATGAACGGTTTTCTCACCAAACCAATTGCGCCTAAAGTGCTTCAAGAGCATATCCTTTGGGCTATACAACAGAATTTTCCCCCTCCTCCTTCCTGCCTCCCCCCTTCAACTTCAACTGCTACCCTCCACCCCTTCGACTTAAGTTACCTGATTGATTTGAGCAATGGCGATTATAATTTTATCAATGCGATTGTTGATGCTTTTTTAATTGAGTCCCCGCTTGCCCTTCAAGGATTGGAAACGCAATTATGCCATCAGAATTGGGAACAGCTGCACAAACTGATACATAAAATAAAGCCCAATTACGCCATGTTGGGTATGCAGGATTTACATGAAATCGCAGTGGAAATCGAAACACTTTATAAGGCGAGCCCAACGGTTGATGTTGTTAAAATGACAGACCTGGTAAAAGCATTTATCCGCAATTCCAATACTGTTCTTCCCTTTTTGGAACAATTCCAGGCAAAAAACCGACAAGGGAAAGGCTGTATTGATTAAATAAACGCCTGATTTCAGATTAAAAGTCGTCAATATTTATTTTTTCCCCAAAATGGTACAGTTTTTCCCAAAATGAGACACATTAATAAAGTTGTTTATTTATAAGTATTTAATAATGTATTAATTAAGTTTTGGCACATTTTTTACAATATACTACATGAATGGGTAGGCAGGACATCTGAACAGGTATTGGTTTTTTAAAAAAAGATCATACCATTTTAATCCCCTTTTGCCTGCAAATCCTCCATAAAATCCTTGTCAGATCCGCTGATGTTGTGTTATAATGCCTGTGTGATTGGGCAGGATTTATGCAACGTGTGTAATCTGGTGGCAAGTAAAACTTTCTTCCTGACTAAGTGACCTTACTACCTAAAACACGCCTCATCGACCACAGAGGGCTACTTTCAAAAGTAGCCCTCTTGTGCATTTTAGGGCCTACCTGCAAATTAGTAGCTTAGAAACGTTGCCTTTGCGAAGGCTATTCACAAGTGCTTGTACCATATACATGCCCGCAGGCAAATGCGCGACGGATATGTTCGAAGCATCCGTTCCTTTTACGCGCAGCATTTCAATGCCTTGCAGGTTTGAAATAACGACTTCTGCCTTTGCCGTCGTTTCCACAGCGGTATACCATTGAATATGAATAAATTGCGAAGCCGGATTGGGGCGGATGCTGAATATTTGTCCGGTCTCGTGCGGCCTATCTTCGGTACCTGAAGTGTTGCATAGGTTGGTCGTGTCCGGAATGGCGCTGTATTCGAGCAAGCCGTCTTTTGATAAAACGTAGG
>JBAXTB010000522.1:0-3485 GCA_037130425.1 Bacteroidota bacterium | reverse complement strand
GCATGTTGAAACAAATTCATCTGACCATTATTTTCAAAAGTATCGAGCAGGCGCGCGTATTTCAATTTTTGCTTGCTGTTGGTGCGCAACGCGATCAACTTGGCCAATTCAAGCGTCAGGTAAAAGTCCTCGATGGGTTCACCGGGGCGCGGGCGCTTGGCATAATCGCGGTACATCTGCGGTTTGCGTATGCCGCTGTCGCTGAATTCGTAGGCGTCGCGTAGCCATTTGCGTACGAGCGCGCCGTACTGACGAACCGGGAGCCGCAGGGCGGCGTGTAGGTTGGAGGCGGTCACAACCTTGGTTCCTTTTTTACTTTCCAAAACTTCGAGTTGCATAGTTGACTCGTTTTGTGGATGTTAGGCAGAACGCCGCCTGAAAGGCTGCTACTTCGCGCTGTGCTTCAATGTTAGAGCCGAAGGCTGTACAAATAAAGTCCAGCGCGAAGTATCAATCCTACCAGAAGGCGGATTATCTGTTGTTTAATTTCAATACAAATATAAACAAGTTGTTTTTAAACACAAAATATTTTATGTAAATTTATTTAAAATTTTTTGTTTTTAAACACAAAGACTTGATAATCAATTAAATAAAATTTTAGATAAAATTGAAAAACCGTACAATTGTTTGATAAATTGGAGATTTAAGCGGATAAATGCCCCGCCGTCTTATGAATGCGCCACGCCAAAATTTCACACCAAATCAAACAAATCCCGTACCCCAACCGTCCGCGCTACCGTAAACGCTTCGGCATATTCCGTTCCGATCTGCCGCCCGAACATTGCGTTGCGCCCGCGCAGGGCTTCAAAAAAAGAAGGGCAGGAAATCGGCGTTTCCGGGTCCGTGCAATCCGGCTGGTAAAATTGCGAACGGTAGGCCCGGATCGCTTCCATCTTTTGATCGATATAGAGACTAATATCTACCAGAAAATCGGGTTTACACACGCGGTCCTGTTGATAATGGTACACGGCTTTTACGCGCCAAGGCTCCGAAGCCGCTTCAAAAGCCGGTTCCGAATCATCCCAGCCCGCAAAGGCGGGCGCGCGCTGCACCTGATGGGTTTCTACCTTGACTAAACCGGCCAGAAATACCGCCTGCGTAACCAACTCCGCCGCCCGTTTATGGTCGGGATGCCGGTCGTCGAGGGCATTGGCCAGCACGATTTCGGGCCGGAAATACCGAATCCACGCGACTAACTTTAGCAAAGAAGCCTGATCGGCGGTGAAAAAACCGTCGGGCAGCCCCATCTGCTCCCGCGCTACGGCGCCCAATATATCGGCCGCTTGTTGGGCTTCTGCGGCGCGTTGGTCCACATTGCCGCGCGTGCTAAGTTCCGCCTGCGTGAGGTCGAGCAGGGCCACGGAATGCCCCAAAGCGACGTGGCGCAGCAAGGTTCCCCCCGCTGCCACTTCCACGTCGTCCGGATGGGCTGAGATTGCAAGCAGATCAACTTTCATCACTTGTATTTTAAGCCGGTTGCAGTTGTTCCTGATAAGCTAAAATGCCGCCTCTCAGGTTGTATAAATTGTCAAAACCGAATTTTTCTTCCAATTCACGGATGGCCTTGGCGCTGCGCGCGCCCGAACGGCAATGCACCACTACCTTTACATCGCGGCGGAAACGATCGGCGTGCTCGGCTACCGTGGCCAAGGGAATCAACTCTGCACCGATATTAGCCGTTTCGTATTCGTTCGGTTCGCGCACGTCAATAAGTTGAAACGGTTCGCCTTGCTCCTGCCACTGAATGAATTCCTGCACCGTGATTTCCTTGATGGCTTTTTCATCCGGGTTTTTCAAGCCGCAGAAAAATTCGTAGTCAATCAGCTTGGTGATCGTCGGATTTTTCCCGTTCAGCGGGTTGTCGTCGCGGCGTTTTATATTAAAGGTGCGGGTTTCAAAGTTCAGGGCGTCAAACAAAAACAAACGCCCAACCAGCGGTTCTCCAACCCCGGCAACCACCTTAATCACCTCATTGGCCTGCATACTGCCAATAATGCCAGGCAAAACACCCAGCACCCCGCCTTCTGCGCAACTCGGCACGAGGCCGGGCGGTGGCGGTGTTGGGTACAGGTCGCGGTAATTCGGCCCCACCGTGCCGTCTTCATATTGGTAGTTAAATACCGAAACCTGGCCGTCAAACTGGAAAATGGAAGCGTACACATTGGTTTTGTTGAGCAAAACACAAGCGTCGTTTACCAAATAACGGGTCGGAAAATTGTCGGTTCCGTCGGCTACCACGTCGTAATCCTTGATGATGTCGAGCGCATTTTCCGAACTCAGCCGCACATTGTGCAACTTGATTTCGATGTGCGGATTCAAGGCCGACAAGCGACTTTTGGCCGCTCGGATTTTCAAGCGCCCCACGTCGTTTTTGCCATATAAAACCTGGCGTTGCAAATTGCTGTCGTCTACCACGTCAAAATCGACGATGCCGAGCGTGCCCACACCGGCCGCTGCCAGATACAACAACAAGGGGCTGCCCAAGCCGCCGGAACCCACAACCAGCACCTTTGCCGCCTTGAGTTTTTGCTGGGCTTCCAGGCCGAAACCCGGAATAATGATGTGGCGGTCGTAACGCGCCAGTTCGGCTTTGCTGAATTGAATATCTTTGTAAAATGGCATAATCGATGTTTTAAACGTGAAATAAACCGCCCGCGATGGCAGGCACAATACTCACCACCGTGCCTTGCGAAACGCCTGTTTTTTCATCTTCAAGGTCGCGAATGTCATCGTCGCCCACGAAAATATTAAGAAATGTGCGGATTTTCCCGCTTTCATCGAGCAGGTGTTTTTTCAGATCGGGGTAGTTCAGCGCAAGATCCTGCACCAGTTCACCCACGGTTGCGCCCTGGATGTCGAGTTTTGCGGTGTTGTTGGTGAATTTGCGCAATGGGGTTGGAATTATTACAGTTGCCATGATGGTGAATGTTTAAAAAGTGAAAAGTTACTTCGCGCTGTACTACATTCGTTTTGCCTTCGGCCTAAATCATCGACTGTCAGCGCTCAGTATGACAATTTCGGCTGCCTTTCAGGCGACGCTCAGTTGTATGCGTATTCAAGAATTTGCTCAGGCTCGAATTGGAAATCGTCGTTCAGGCGCCAGGACAGAAACTCGGTTCTACCGCGTTCGTAAATGGAAACAATGATGTACGAAAACCAGGGTTGCGCCGCCTGCCGGTCGGTTTCAGAGGCAATGGCCGGACAGTTTGGGTGCGAATGGTACACGCCCAACAGGGTTAGGTTGTGGTCTAGCGCATACTGTTCGGCGCGCAGGTAGTCTTTGGGGGAAATTTCAAAACGCCGGCGTTTATCGCCCTCCATCGCGTTGTCCACAATCAGTATATCGGTGACTAAGCGGCCTTCTCCTTGTTCTGTTCCGAAAAAGAAACCGCAGCATTCGTCCGGGAAAGTATGCTTGGCGTCGTCGAGTATGCGTTGGCGGACATTAGGTTCGAGAATGATCATATTTTGAATTATTTGCTTGA
>JBAXTB010000521.1:0-3489 GCA_037130425.1 Bacteroidota bacterium | reverse complement strand
TTGGGGATCGTTATTGTGCCCGAAGACAAAATCGGGTTGGTCACTAAAAAATTCGTGTTATTTGGCCCCAACCGCAGTTTGCCCGATGGCCGCATTCTTGCTACCAAAGGCGAGGCCGGTTATCAGGCGCAAACCCTGCCACCGGGTATTCACTTCGGCATGTGGATTTGGCAATACGAAATTACCCTACAATCATTGATGATCATTCCCAATGGTCAACTCGGCCTGATGGTGGCCAAAGACGGCTCTGAATTGCGCAATGGTCGCGTACTCGCGCCGGCTGTTGCCAGTGACAGTTTTCAGGACGCGGTGGCATTTTTAGATAACGGCGGCCAAAAAGGTCGCCAGGCAGGTTATCTGACCGCCGGTACCTACCGGATCAATACCTTTTTGTTTGATGTAAGCCTCACGCCGATGGTGCATATCGGTGAAAACAAAGTGGGTATTATTACGACCCTCGACGGCGAACCGATTGATGCGGGCAACATCGCTGGACGTATTGTGAACGGCCACAATAACTTCCAGGATGCCGATGCGTTTTTGCGCCAAAACGGTAGCCGGGGTTTGCAGCAACAAATCGTGTTGTCCGGTCTTTACAACTACAACCCTTGGTTTGTGGAGGTAGAAGAAGTGGAAATGGTCACAGTCGCCATCGGTTTGGTGGGCGTCGTGAACTCTTATGTGGGCGATGACGGCGTGGACGTGAGTGGCATCGAATTCAAGCACGGCAATATTGTGTCGAGAGGCCAGAAAGGCGTTTGGGCCGAACCGCTCGGCCCAGGGCGTTATCCTTTGAACCCCTACACCATGAAAGTCGAGTTGGTGCCGACCACAAACTTAGTTCTCAACTGGGCCAACGCCCGCAATGAAAGCCACAATTTAGACCGCCATTTGTCGACCATCACCGTGCGTTCCAAAGACGGTTTCCCGTTCAACCTTGACGTATCGCAGATCATCCACATTCCGGCCGTGGAAGCGCCTAAGGTGATTGCGCGTTTTGGTACCATGATGAACCTGGTGAGTCAGGTGCTTGAACCGACCATCGGTAACTACTTCCGGAACTCGGCGCAGGACGCGGATGTGATTTCCTTCCTGACCCAGCGTAAAGATCGCCAGGACAATGCCCGTAAACATATCAGCCAGGTGTTGGCCGAATACAACGTGCAAGGCGTGGATACCCTGATCGGAGACATCGTGCCGCCGGATTCGTTGATGAAAACCCTGACGGATCGTAAATTGGCAGAAGAACAAAAATCGACCTTTGAAACACAGCGTTTGGCGCAGGAAACCCGCCAAACCCTTGAAAAAGAAACAGCTGTGGCCGACATGCAGAAGGAAATTGTAAAAGCCCAACAAGGCGTACAAATTGCCGAACGCATTGCCGATGCATCGGTGAAAAAAGCGAGCGGTGAAGCCGAATCCATCAAAATTCAGGCGGCGGCTGATGCTGAAAAGGTCAAATTGATTGCAGGCGCTGACGCTGAGAAAATCCGCCTGATGGGTAATGCCGAAGCCGAACGTACCCGAGTAACGGGTGATGCGGAGGCTGAAAAAATTCTGGCGATTGGTAAATCGAATGCCGAATCCTACGAATTGCAGGTACAGGCCATGGGCGGCGACCAGTTTACACGCCTGAAAATTATGGAAATCATTGGTAAAGAAGGGGTTAAGATCATCCCGGATGTGTTGATTGCCGGTGGTGAAGGCGGTAGTTCCATTGTGGATTTACTCGGCATTAAAATGCTGGAACAATGGAATAAAACGGGTAAAACGCCGGATGCGGAGGCGTAAACTTTGAATAGATAGAAAAAAGCAGGCTCGGAAGTCAATAACGATACGGAAGGGGCGTTTTAGAATTAGAAACAGATACTCATTTGATGGCTTAAGGTCATTGGATGGGTTTTTGTTTTAGGAAAAAGAAATAATATTTAAAAGTAAAATATATGAATAGATTTCGCAAAGAATTTACCCTTTTCAGTGTTCTGTACTTGTTCCCTATCCTCATTTTCGGACAAGATATTTGGTCGTATCGTGGTTTGAAGGAAATCAGAAAACAGACATCAGTTTCTTATTATTTAGACACATTGACATTGGACACGTTAATCTGCGACAATGAAACAGGCGAACGAATTTTGAAATCTAAAGAAAATATTGAGATTTCAAGAGGTTTTATATCTGCTGATCGGAGTAAATCATGTAGTTGTGAGGCCAGCCCGAACGGATTTTGGAAAATGCGGTATCGGAATGGAAACTTGAAAGAAACCGGTGAATTTACGTGCAACGAAAAGGTTGGCACCTGGACATATTATTATGAAAACGGTAATATTCAAAGAATTGAAACATATACACATCCATATCCTGAATTTCTGACGCAACACAGCCAGGATTGGGATACTTTGGAGAACAGAAACTACATGTTATCAGGGCTTTTTACGGAATTCCACCCCAACGGATCACTCAAAAAAGAAGGTAGTTACGCAATCGTCGAAGTATACGCCCAAACGGATACCTTAACGACCTTTGATCCGGAAACGTATGAAACCGTAACAAAGACGGTTTCCGGGAGTTTTTGGTTACCGCAATCCATAAAAGTAGGCATTTGGAGGGAACTTGACGACCGTGGAAAACTTGTAAAATTCGAGTATTTTCCATCGGTTGAGGGCTTGGATAAAGCATACAGGCCGATTGAAAGCCGGTATTACGACCTGTTTTTTAGGGATAAAAAGTGAAAATTAATCGCTGACACAAGGTAGGAACCTTGCGCCAGCGATCAGATTTTCAATTCATCCCGCACTTCCATCAACGCAAATCCCAGCAGGTTCAATCCGCGCCAGGCGTGTATGTTGGCGATGTCCTTGTCATCCTCCGCCATGCCGATGCCCCAAATCCGGTCAATCGGACTGGCTTCCACCAGCACACGCTCGCCTGTGTTGCGCAGGTATTCCCCCAGTTGCGGATTTTGCCCAAATTTGTGCCGATTGGCTGTTTTGACGATATCAAAGCGATGTTCCAGCCAGCTTTGTTCGTCAAAATCGGCGACTAAGCGACCCAGATCCTTGGCTTCACCGGGCGTTTGGCTTTGGATGATTTTTTGAAATGTGGCTTCGTCTTTGAACAGCCGGGCTTTTTGGGCCATCATAAAATGCTCGGAGGTATTGTACGTAATGCCATCAACGACAAACGGACATTCATACCATTGGCTGAGGCAAAATTTCCCGATTGGTTCGCCGGGGCGGGAGGTGTGGCCCCAGAAATAAATGAATTTTAGGGGCTGGTTGCGGCCGTATTGCTCGGTTAAAGTGGCGAGGTTGTAGTGCATGTTGTGGTTGGTTAGGCAAACATTGGACACCTTTTTTAAGTTTCAAAGATAAAAGATCAAACTCGGTTGTTGCTGGATTGCATAAAATTCCCTATTTTTGTACAAATTTACATGTATGGAATTGGTAGTTTATATTCAAAACGAGCAGGATTTTATTGTGTTAGAGCCGT